>DAINOA010000086.1:0-8978 GCA_036735625.1 Planktosalinus sp.
TTAGAGGAAACGAAACAAAGGTTCCTGCCTCTGTAGTACGTATTTCGGTAAGTGAATTTATCACCTGTGTTTTACCCCCCAGCATAATGGGCGCATCAACAGTGATGGGCGGGCCTTGTGAATGGGCCTTTGGTAAAACGATTAGTAAAAGTGTGGCAAAAAGCCAAAAATGCGTTTTCATAGTATCTGAATTAAAGAATTAGGTTAACACCGCATACATATCATGCGATTTTAGTTCACTGAAATTCAGATAGGTCTAAATAAGGAAAGTTTGATATAGCACCGGAATATCCCTGAGCAACGGAGGCGGGAGATATTCAGTAAAATCGTTTGTTTTGGAAGTATAGATTACTGGCTCTTGCACTAAAAATACAGATACAAAAGCGGCTATAAAGGTTTTGTTTAAAGTAAGGTCAAAGTAGCTTGAAGCATAATTATCATCGGTGACCACCTGATGGTACACATTTTCACAACAGCCGGGCTTCTCCATATGGTCACTGTTTGCAAGAAGCATATACCCGCCACAGGTGAGTTGTTTTTCACCTAGCATCAAAGCATCAGCCACTACTTGACCACCGCAATAATGCTGACCATAAGTGACCCCTGCGCTACTAAGTAGCATCAAGGTAGATAATAAGATGGAAACAATGTTCTTCATAAGCCAATTGCAAATTTAATAAAAATTTCGCATTCAAGGTGGTCTTTAACAAATCTTAACTATTTGGTTCTCTGCCTGTGGTAATAAAAAGCCGGAAGCAAAAGCAAAACAAACAAAGGTTGAATCAAGAAACGGCGCACATAAAAAAGGATGTTGTAATTGCTTTCAGGGGAGGCGTTTGCAACGAGCCAGGCCATCCAGGAAAATAAAAGGAAAAAGGCAAAAACATACAATATCAAAGAAAATTTAATCACATCCTTATCACGGAAAGCCACATAGAGGACCGCCAGCGAAATCAAAGTATTCAGCCAAAACCGATAAGCGGTATGCAGCATAAGTTTTCCAAATTCGACATTGGGAACTCTACCGTGAAGATAGTCTTTTTTAAAAAAGGAAAGCAGCGGGTCATAGAACAGGTCGGATTCAAAGAGGCGCACAAGGATGAGTAACCCAAATAAAAAAATGATACCGGTTATTTTAAACAGCCTGTTCATCTTGTTGTGTATTTATAGGAATGCGTCGCACCCAAAGCACCCAGAGCAAAAACACCATCCCGTAAATGATGGCCGGAAATACCACGCCGTGTAATACTTCCTCATACTGCGGGTATTCATACAAAGCAATGGCCAAAAGCACTATGCGGAAGAGGTTGGCACAATAAATCAAAACAGCACCCACAAAAATATAAAGCAAGGTGGGTTTCCACCGCTGATGAAAAGCGACGATAAAAGCCGCAAAAAGAGCGATAACACTCAATGCATTGCACCCTTCCACAATGCGGGCGAGGTATTGGTCATTGACCAGCAATTTCATGGAAGCTTCACTTTCATGGGGAACAATTTCGGCTTTGTAGCCAAAGATTGAAGTTAACAATGAAGTTTGTTTGGCAACCAAATGTGTAATGGGGTCTGGATACCAGGTTTCAGATTGCCCGAAATGTAAATAGGCGTTGTAAAGCATGCTTAAAAACAAATAACTTCCCAAAAAAAGAACTAAAAAGCGGATAACGGATTTGTATTTTATAAATAATTTTTTCAAAACACAGATTTGAATATTAACAAAAATATATAAAACAAGCGGCATTGTCATAAATTGATTTTAAATACTTTTGTAAAAAGATTTTTAGAATGACTTTCCATCAGCTAAAACCCGACGTTTCCCAACTTTTAAGGGACTCTACCCTAATTACAAATGAAAAGTTAACTAAAGTCTGTGAGCTACTTCAGGAACAGATTGAATACTATGATTGGGTTGGTTTTTATTTTGCCAATGAGGATGAACGCACACTTCATTTAAAAGCATTTGCCGGAGAACCCACAGACCACACGGTGATTCCTTTTGGAAAAGGCATCTGCGGACAGGTAGCTGTTTCCAATCAAAACTTTGTGGTTCCTGATGTGAAGGCTCAAGACAATTATATAGCGTGTAGCATCTCTGTCAAAGCCGAAATCGTTATTCCTTTGTTTAAGGATGGTAAAAACATCGGGCAAATTGATATTGACTCCAACACTGCAGACCCGTTTACTGAAGCCGATGAGCGTTTTCTTGAATGGGTAAATGCTGAAGTGGCAAAGATATTATAGTGGTTAGTTAGCAGCCTGCCCGCCGAAGGCTGGTTGCAGTATTCAGTAAAACCTTAAAAAAATCCAAATTAGAAGCACCAAATCCCAAAAACATACTAAACTCTAAATTTTATCTGTATCGTTTTTAGCCACAAAAGTACAAAGTCACAAAGCCACAAAGAATATACTAAGTAAATCAGCAGGTCAATTAAGTATAAGTTTTGTAATAAAATTGTTGGTGCTTGGAATTTGGTGCTTATACAAACTCACCACTACCCACTCACCTCTCAATACTATTTTATATCCCCGTTCTAATTGCTTCCACAGGGTCAAGTCTCGAAGCAGAAATTGCAGGGATTATTCCTGAAATCAAACCGATACAAGCCGAAACTATTGTCCCAATCGCCAGATTTTTCAGGGAGACAACAAATTGGAAATCTCCTGTTAACATAGATGCAAAAATAGATGCAATCCACACAAATAACAATCCAATCAATCCGCCCACAATGGCAAGAATAGTTGCTTCAAACAAAAACTGAAGAAGTATAAATTTATTTTTCGCCCCTAGCGACTTTTGGATACCAATGAGGTTGGTGCGTTCCTTAACAGACACAAACATAATATTAGCAATTCCAAAGCCTCCAACTAATAATGAAAAACCACTTATGAGAAGTCCCATAAAATTGAGTTGTCCTGTGAGGTTATCAATTAGGTCTGAAAAACCCTTGAGTTCGTTAATAAAAAAACTGTTAATATCCTCCGGTTTTAATCCGCGGGCTGATCTTAAACGCTGCGTGACCGTTGCAATAAATTCTGCCTGGTCAACACCCTTTTTGGGCTTAATTACAATTTGAGGAAAGGAGCCTCTGTTATTATCTCCATAAATGCGTCGAGCTACATTCACCGGAAAATAGATTGCTCCATCCTTGGAATTTCCAAACAAGCCGGCACCTTCTTTTTGTAAAACACCAATGACAGCAAATTTTCTACCATACAACCTCACGGTTTTGCCAACGGGATCTATATTTCCAAAGAGACTATTTGCAATTTCATCTCCCAAAACGACTACCGGTGATCCGCTATTGGATTCAGACTCGTTAAAAAAACGTCCTTTTGCCAATTGAAGCGATTCTATTTGATAGTATTCGTGAGTAATAGCACCTATTTGTACATTGGTTACTGTTTTATCTCCAAACCGAATGGTTTCCGGAGGGACATTCATACCATACGTAACCGCTTCGGCATCTTCTAAATTTCGTGACAAAAATTGATATTCTTCATACTTCACATCGGGAAACTGCTCGCGTCGCCAGCGGGGAACTGTGGAGGGCCCAAAAGAATACCGTGCTATAATCAATGTGCTGTTATCCAAACCGCTTATACTACCTTCAATTTCTTTTTTAAGAGAATCAACTGCCGCTAGAATACCAATGATGGAAAAAATTCCAATAGTCACACCAAGCAACGACAAGAAAGTGCGTAGCTTATTATTAACCAAAGCATTAATAGCAAAAGTAAAACTCTCCTTAAGTAACCTTAGATAGATAACCATAAAATAATATGTATCTTATTTTTTGAATGTTTTAGATAGGACGTAACTCCTCTGAAATTGTTACATTTTTTTTGTAAATATACAATGATTTTACCAAGTTTTTTCTTTATAAATAGCTACTTTTGCACCTAAAGCAAAAACAACCCAATGAACGATTTCCTAAAGGCTTCTTCAGCACTTATTTCAGTATTTAGTAAAGACGGTTTAGCGCCAATAGTAGAAAAATTAAATCAACTGGGAGTAACTCTTTACTCTACAGGAGGCACCCAAAAATTCATAAACGATTTAGGCATCCCTGTAACCCCCATAGAAGAAGTGACCTCTTATCCTTCAATTCTGGGTGGGAGGGTTAAAACACTTCATCCCAAAGTTTTTGGAGGCATTTTAAACAGACAAAACCACGAAGGTGATGTAGCCGAAATGGCTGAATATACTATCCCACAGATTGACATTGTGATTGTTGACTTATATCCTTTTGAAAAAACAGTCGCTTCGGGTGCTGCAGAACAGGATATCATTGAAAAAATAGACATTGGCGGGATTTCGCTCATTCGGGCTGCTGCAAAAAACTTTGCCGATACGCTTTGCGTTTCGTCTGTCGATGATTATTCAGAATTTTTGGAATTGCTTAACGCAAAAGAAGGAAAAACGTCCCTCGCAGATAGAAAGCGTTTCGCAGCTAAGGCTTTCAACGTCTCTTCTCATTATGATACTGCAATTTTTAATTACTTCAACACTTCAGAAAGTTTACCTTCATTTAAAGTGAGCTATAACAAAGGACACGAGCTGCGTTATGGTGAAAATCCGCATCAAAAAGGCTATTTCTATGGTGATTTTGATGCGATGTTTGATAAACTGCACGGTAAGGAACTTTCATATAACAATCTGCTCGATGTAGATGCCGCCGTCAATTTGATGGGCGAATTCCAAAATGAAAAACCCACTTTTGCAATTCTAAAACACAACAATGCGTGTGGAATTGCACAAAGAGACAACGTTTTGGAAGCATACAATGCCGCACTTGCCGGTGATCCTGTTTCAGCTTTTGGGGGTATTTTGATTAGCAATACAGAAATAGACAAGGCAGCAGCAAAAGAAATAAACAATTTGTTTTGTGAAGTGGTCATTGCACCCTCTTTTTCGCTTGAAGCGGAGACAATTTTAAAAGAAAAAAAGAACAGAATCCTGCTTGTACAAAAACAGGTAGCATTGCCAAAGAATCTCGTGAGAACGTCATTGAACGGAGTTTTAGTTCAAGAAAAAGATTTAAAAACCGATAGTTTGACTGATTTATCTCATGCTACAGACAATAAACCCACAAACAGCGAGTTAGAAGACTTAATCTTTGCTTCAAAAGTTTGCAAGCACACAAAGTCAAACACAATCGTTTTGGCAAAAAACAAGCAATTATGTGCGTCTGGCACCGGGCAAACCTCCAGAGTGGACGCTTTAAGACAAGCCATTGATAAGGCAACCTCTTTTGGATTTGATTTGAATGGAGCCGTGATGGCAAGTGATGCTTTTTTTCCTTTTCCTGATTGTGTTGAGATTGCAGACAACGCAGGAATAACTGCTGTGATTCAACCCGGTGGCTCCATTAAAGACCAATTAAGCATCGATTATTGCAATGAACATAAAATGGCGATGGTATTTACAGGAACACGTCATTTTAAACATTAATTTTTTTACATTTGTTTATTGCACTAAAAACAGACCCTAAATAATATAACACTGACAACAAACACACTATGGGATTTTTTGACTTCTTAACCGAGGAAATTGCCATTGACCTTGGAACCGCAAATACACTGATTATTCATAACGACAAAGTTGTGGTTGACAGCCCTTCAATTGTTGCACGTGACAGGATAAGTGGTAAAATAATCGCTGTGGGAAAAGAAGCTGCAATGATGCAGGGAAAAACCCATGAGAATATCAAAACCATCAGGCCCTTAAAAGACGGGGTTATCGCCGATTTTGATGCCAGTGAAAAAATGATCAATATGTTCATCAAGGACATCCCGGCTTTGAAGAAAAAATGGTTTACGCCTTCTTTGCGCATGGTCATTTGTATTCCCAGCGGAATTACAGAAGTAGAAATGCGTGCTGTAAAAGAAAGTGCTGAACGTGTTAACGGGAAAGAAGTGTATTTGATTCATGAACCCATGGCTGCGGCAATTGGTATTGGGATTGATATTATGCAGCCCAAAGGAAATATGGTGGTTGACATAGGAGGTGGTACCACAGAGATAGCTGTTATCGCTCTTGGCGGAATTGTTTGCGACAAATCAGTTAAAATTGCAGGTGATGTATTTACTAATGATATTGTTTATTTTATGCGTACGCAGCACAATTTATATGTAGGTGAGCGCACTGCTGAAAAAATAAAAATCCAGATTGGTGCCGCAACCGAAGACCTTGAAAACCCACCCGAAGAAATGTCTGTTCAAGGACGTGATTTGCTCACAGGAAAACCCAAGCAGGTGCAAACCTCGTATCGTGAAATCGCAAAAGCACTTGACAAATCTATCTTAAGGATTGAAGATGCAGTGATGGAAACCCTTTCACAAACCCCTCCAGAACTTGCGGCAGATATCTACAACACAGGAATTTATCTTGCCGGTGGAGGCTCTATGTTAAGAGGACTTGATAAACGTTTATCTCAAAAAACCGATTTACCTGTTTATATCGCCGAAGACCCCTTAAAAGCCGTTGTAAGAGGTACCGGTATTTGTCTTAAGAATTTAAACCGTTACCGCAGCATCTTGATTAAGTAAAAGCCCCCCAACCCCCCAAGGGGGGGCTCAATTTTATAAAATTCAATGGGGTTTAGAATTTTTTACTTTTTATAGGATTATTTATTATGCAACAGATTATCAATTTTTTCATACGGAATAAAAATTTTCTGTTGTTTTTGTTTTTACTTGCCATTTCACTGGGTTTTACCATTCAGTCACAATCCTATCATAAAAGCAAATTTGTAAGTTCGGCTAATTTTTTTACCGGCTCAATTTATGCTATTAAAAATAATATTACCACTTACTTTGGTTTACGAAAAGAAAACGAGCTCCTTTTAGAAGAAAACAGCCGATTAAAAAACCTATTACAACTTTCAGAAAAAGATAAAGTCACCATTTCAGATTCAATACTATTTGGACTTGATTTTGTATATCTTCCTGCTGAAGTCATCAATAATAATTTTTCAAAAGCCAATAATTATCTTACGTTAAAGGGTGGTAAAAATCAAGGGTTCAAACCGGAGATGGGTGTGATTACAAACAATGGCATTGTGGGTATTACAGACCAGGTGGGCGCCAATTATTCAACCGTTTTATCAATTCTAAATACAAACTCAAGTATTAGTGTACAGCTAAAAAGAACCGGGCATTTTGGTTCTTTGATTTGGAATGGAAAAGATCCAAATGTGCTTCAACTCATTGATATTTCCAGACAGGCTCCAGTAGCGATTGGAGATTCTATAACAACAGACGGTAGGTCAACAATTTTTCCCAAAAATATCCCTGTGGGTATTGTAAAAGATTTCACATTTGATCAAAGTGAAAACTTCTACATTATCGATATTGCTTTATTTAATGATATGACCCGAACAGAAAATGTGTATGTAATTGAAAATAAGGATGCAGAAGAGATAAAAGAAATTGAAAACCGTTCTATCAATGAATAACCCAGTTGTTTTACATAGTACCCGCTTTGTAGTTTTGATATTAGCTCAGGTATTTATATTTGATAATATTCATTTGTTTGGGTTTATTTCGCCGTTTGTTTACATACTTTTTCTACTCTTGTACCCAGTGAAAGTCAACCAGCAATTGTTTTTATTTTTAGGATTTCTATTGGGGTTAACGATGGACTTTTTTAGTGATACCGGAGGAATTCATGCTGCATCCTGTTTGATACTGGCCTATGCACGACCTACTGTTCTTAAATATTCTTTTGGGGTGAGTTATGAATACAACACCATAAAAATTAACCACACAACGATGAGTGGAAGACTCACATACATCTCTTCTCTTGTTGTACTCCATCACTTGATTTTTTATACCCTTGAAATTTTTAATCTGAAACACACACTTTTCATCTTGAAATCTACGTTATTTTCAAGTATTTTTACTATACTGTTGTCACTTATATTGATGATAATTTTCAGTACTAAAAAATCATGAGAACCCTGCTTATTTATGTATTAGTGATCCTTACCGGAATTATTTTTACGGCAAGGTTACTTTATCTTCAGGTTTTTGACAATTCGCTGAAATTAAGGTCAGAATTGAATGCCGTAAACAAAGTATATGACATTCCTCAACGTGGGTTTATTTTTGACAGAAACGGAGAATTGATGGTTTCTAATCAGCCATCTTATGACGTAATGGTCATTCCTAATAATGTAAAAAATCTGGACACCATTGCCATTAGCAATTTATTGAATATTTCAATAGAGCAATTGGAAAATACATTACAACGCGCGAGAGTTTATTCGCCCAGACTACCTTCTGTAGTGTTACCTCAACTCACAAAAGAAGAGTATGCACATATTCAGGAAAGTATGTACCGTTTTCAGGGTTTTTACATTCAAAAAAGAGCTCTCAGGGATTATCAAGTTGATCATTCAGCTAATTTACTAGGCTTTATAGCCGAAGTAACTCAAAGAGACATCGAGCAAAATCCTTATTACCAAATGGGAGATCTCATTGGTAAAACTGGTGTCGAAGCACAATATGAAACTGTTTTAAGGGGTCAAAAAGGCGTGATGTATATTCAAAAAGACCGATTTAACAGAGACATTGGCGCCTACAAAGGTGGAATTTATGATACCCTACCTGTACAAGGAAAAGACATAAAACTTACCATTGATGCCTCTCTTCAAGCTTATGGGTCTGAATTAATGAAAAATAAACGTGGTGGAATTGTGGCCATAGAACCCAAAACAGGAGAAATTCTAGCTCTTATTACAGCTCCAGGATATGACCCCGCCCTACTCATTGGTAGAGAACGATCAAAAAACTATACACGGCTTTATTATGATAGTATTGCTAAGCCACTTTATGACAGGGGGCTCCTAGCTGAATATCCTCCCGGTTCCACTTTTAAGATGATTACCGGGCTTGTGGCATTGCAAGAAGGCGTTTTTGATACTGATGAAACTGTGTATTGTAAAAAAGGACTCAGTTATGGTCGTGGTGCTTTT
>DAINOA010000087.1:0-2243 GCA_036735625.1 Planktosalinus sp.
AACGTCTTGCCCAGGAAAGCAAAACCGCATCCAAGCGTCAAAAAACCTTGGAACGCGAATTGGAATGGGTGCGTATGGCTCCCAAAGGAAGACAAACCAAACAAAAAGCGCGTCTTCAGAATTATGATAAATTAATGAGTCAAGACCAGAAACAACTGGACGAAAAACTGGAAATCTATATTCCTAACGGTCCGCGTTTGGGCACCAATGTGATTGAAGCAGTGGGTGTGAGTAAAGGTTATGAAGATAAATTGCTATATGACAATTTGAACTTCAACCTGCCACAAGCAGGAATTGTGGGTGTTATTGGACCAAACGGTGCCGGTAAAACCACAATTTTTAGAATGATAATGGGAGAAGAACAACCCGATAAAGGCGAATTCAAAGTGGGGGAGACCGTTAAGATTGCTTATGTGGATCAAAACCATTCCAATATAGATGCCAATAAATCCATTTGGGAAAATTTTTGTGACAGTCAGGAACTCATTATGATGGGTGGTCGTCAGGTAAATTCGAGAGCATACTTAAGCCGCTTTAATTTTGGCGGAAGCGAGCAAAACAAAAAAGTATCCACCCTCTCAGGTGGTGAACGCAACAGGTTGCATCTGGCAATGACCCTCAAAGAAGAAGGCAATGTGCTATTACTCGATGAGCCCACAAACGACCTCGATGTAAACACGTTGAGAGCACTGGAAGAAGGTTTGGAAAATTTTGCAGGTTGTGCCGTTGTTATTTCTCACGACCGCTGGTTTCTGGACAGGATATGTACACACATATTGGCCTTTGAAGGAAATAGTGAAGTCTATTTCTTTGAGGGCAGCTTTAGTGATTATGAAGAAAACAAAAAGAAACGCCTTGGCGGTGACTTGATGCCAAAACGTATTAAATACAGAAAATTAGTGAGATAAGCCTCTTGCTGTTTATTTAACTTTTCTAAGGTTAAGGTTTTTACAAAGTAGAAATCTTAACCTTTTTTCGTTTTAATCAGAACAATGATTCATTTTCAATGATTTTGTTTCCATAAAACAACTCTCCATTTCATTTTATTTTTCAAAAACCCACCGAGTATGACAAAAGTCATTTTTTGAGCACTCCCATCAAACTATTTTTGAAATCAAACATCTACACATGAATGTTATTTATTTAACACTGATTATCAGCACTATAGTAGCCATTGTCTTTTTTATCATCTTTATTTTAAGTTTAAAGAGGGGTCAATATGACGACACATACACCCCTTCTGTGCGCATGTTGTTTGATGATGAACTGGTGAAAGAGAAACCTTCTGAAAAAGAAAAACACACTTCAACTAAGAATATATCAACTAATTCAAAAACCAATAAATCTGAAACTTAATTATGGAAGTACAGCAATTTTATTACGATAATAAAATCGTAAAGAAGTTTATTTATGCAACACTCTTTTGGGGCATCATTGGGATGACTGTGGGCTTGTTGCTTGCTTTTATGTTTTTATTCCCAAACATTACAGACGGGATTTCCTGGCTGAGTTTTGGCCGCCTGAGACCATTGCACACCAATGCGGTGATATTTGCCTTTGTGGGTAATGCCATGTTTGCCGGAATCTATTACTCGCTGCAACGTCTCCTCAAGGCGAGAATGTTCAGCGACTGGTTGAGTAATGTCAACTTCTGGGGATGGCAGTTCATCATTGTGGCTGCTGCTATTACATTACCAATGGGTTTTACCTCTTCAAAAGAATATGCTGAACTCGAGTGGCCCATAGATATTGCAATCGCGGTGGTTTGGGTGGCTTTTGGTATCAATATGATTGGAACCATTCTTCGCAGGAGACAACGTCACCTTTATGTGGCAATATGGTTCTACCTGGCCACCTTTGTAACTGTTGCTGTACTTCACATTTTTAATAGCCTGGCGCTTCCGGTTGATTTCTTGAAAAGCTACTCGGTGTATGCAGGGGTTCAGGATGCATTGGTGCAATGGTGGTATGGTCACAATGCTGTGGCATTCTTTCTTACCACACCTTTTCTTGGGTTGATGTATTATTATGTTCCAAAGATTGCAAACAGACCCGTTTATTCTTATCGATTGTCCATCATTCACTTCTGGTCGCTTATCTTTATTTATATCTGGGCGGGTCCTCACCATTTACTCTACACTGCTTTGCCAGATTGGGCGCAGAATTTAGGTGTTGTCTTTTCTATAATGCTAATTGCTCCTTCTTGGGGAGGTATGATCAATGGACTCTTTACATTAAGAGGT
>DAINOA010000087.1:2253-8890 GCA_036735625.1 Planktosalinus sp.
TTTGCTTTACACGGCTTTACCCGCCTGGGCACAAAGTCTTGGCGTCGCTTTTTCAGTGATGCTCATTATGCCCTCCTGGGGTGGTATGATCAACGGTTTGCTCACCCTGCGCGGTGCATGGGATAAAGTGCGCACAGACCCAACCCTTAAATTTATGGTGGTTGCCATCACCGGTTATGGTATGGCAACTTTTGAAGGGCCTATGCTTTCGCTGAAAAACGTAAATGCAATTGCTCACTTTACAGACTGGATCATAGCACACGTTCATGTGGGGGCACTTGCGTGGAATGGCTTCCTGACATTTGGTATGATTTATTGGTTAATCCCTAAGATTTTCAAAACCAAACTATTCTCAGTAGGAATGGCAAACTTCCACTTCTGGATAGGCACATTGGGAATCATCATTTATACATTACCCATGTATGTCGCCGGATTTGTACAAGCGTCTATGTGGAAGCAATTCAACCCAGACGGGACACTGGTATATGGTAACTTCATGGAGACTGTCGTCGAAATCATGCCGATGTACTGGATGAGAGCCATAGGGGGTAGTATGTATATCCTTGGTGCATTTGTAATGCTTTACAACATTGTTAAAACAGTGAGGCAGGGCACAGCTGTTACAGATGAACTTGCAGAAGCTGCAGCACTTGAACGTGTTTCAAAACGACGCGTTAAAGGAGAAGGCTACCATACTTGGCTGGAAAGAAGACCGGTTCAGTTAACTTTGCTCGCAACGGTTGCTATTTTAATTGGAGGAATTGTTCAGATTGTGCCAACACTGGTGGTGAAATCAAACATTCCAACAATAACCAGTGTACATCCTTACACACCGCTGGAGTTGGAAGGTCGTGATTTATACATCCGGGAAGGTTGTGTGGGCTGTCACTCCCAAATGGTGCGTCCATTCAGAAGTGAGACAGAACGGTATGGAGGGGAGTATGCTAAAGCAGGCGAATTTGTTTATGATCACCCATTCCTTTGGGGAAGTAAGCGCACAGGTCCTGATTTATTACGCGTAGGCGGAAAATATTCAGACAGCTGGCATTTCAATCACTTTTATGATCCGCAAAGTACTTCTCCGGGTTCAATAATGCCAAGTTATAAATGGCTTATTAACAGGGAGCTTGATAAGTCTAAAACGGTGAAAAAAATGGAGGTGATGGTGAATCTTGGTGTTCCTTATTCTGAAGAAGACATCGCACGAGCACAACAATGGATGCTTGAACAAGGCACTGAGATTGAGAAAAATCTCTATCAAGACCCAGAGTTTGTGCGTGTCTATGAAGCCGAAAAACAATATGCTCTTGATAACGGATTGGAATTTACCGAAATGAAGCATCGCGAAGTAGTCGCTATGATTGCTTACATGCAACGTCTGGGAACAGACATCAGGGTAAAGGGTGGTGATGAGGAATTGTCTAACATTGAAAATCAATAAACCATGTTAAAGTATATAAAAGGTCATATGGACTCGATTCAGGATATTGAGATTTACCCCATCATCACGCTTATTATCTTTTTCTCCTTTTTTACCATTCTTTTCATATGGGTGGTGACCTCAAAGAAAAAGTATATAGAAGAAGTAAGTAACATTCCTCTTGAATTGGATGAGGAAAAAAATAACCAAGACCAATGAAAACAGTTAGCTTTTTAAGAATTCTATTCGTTGCAGTACTATCTTTATTTTTGATAGAATCACTGGCAAGAACTACAGATCAATGGGCCATTGTAGAAGCCCCCATACTTATAGCCGTTTGGTTTGTTATCATACTCTTTATGATAGCCATAGAGGTAAGTGTAGCATCCATACAACGTTTGTTATTTGAAACCCTCAATGAAGAAGCAAAAGCACGTTATTTAGCAAAAGAAGCTGAAAGCAAAGATGCCGGCAAAAAATGGCTCAATAAAACCTTCCGCTTATTGGTAGGTGAGAAAAAAGCCCGTTCTGAAGAAGAAATCATTATTGATCACGATTATGATGGTATAAAAGAGTTGGATAACAACTTACCAACCTGGTGGGTCTATGGATTTTATGCAACCATTATTTTTGCTGTTGTTTATATGGTTCGTTACCATGTTTTTGACGGTCCCACCCAGGATGAAGAATACCGCCGTGAGGTAGCAGCTGCACAAGTTGAGATAGAAGAATACCGAAAAACCGCCAAAGGTCTTGTAGATGCCAGTACTGTGGTAATGCTAACCGATGCCGCAGATCTCGATGCCGGAAGAAATATTTATGAAGCCAGTTGTGCCGTGTGTCACCGTGCTGATGGTGGAGGAGGTATTGGTCCCAATTTAACTGACAATTATTGGATATTGGGAGGAAGTCTCAGCAATATCTATGAAGTCATTTCAGAAGGAGGTCGCCCCGGTAAAGGAATGATTCCGTGGAAAAATGATTTAAGACCACTTCAAATCGCCCAGGTCTCCAGTTATATTATGACACTGCAGGGAACAAATCCGCCTGATGCCAAGGAAGCGGAAGGTGATTTGTATGAGAAGGATGAAATTGCTGAAGAAATTGAAACAGCTTCAGAAAAAACAGACCAACCGGAACTTTCAGAAGAAGAACTGGAGAGTGATTTGGAAATTGAATAAGTATTTAAAACGTTCGTGAACCTTTGTGTCTTTGTGTCTTTGTGGCAAATAAGATGATTTAAATTTGATAATGGAAAACCAAGAAAGATTTCGGGACAGTATTGGAACCATCGATGATGAGGGTAAAAGAAAGTGGGTTTTTCCAAAGAAACCGAGCGGGAAACTTTATCGGTACCGAAAATATGTAAGCTACGTTCTGCTTGTTTTTTTTCTGGCGTCTCCTTTTATAAAAATTGAAGGCAGTCAATTCCTGCTCTTTAATGTGCTGGAGCGAAAGTTCAACATCTTTGCTTTTCCTTTCTGGCCACAGGATTTTTATTTGTTTGTATTGTCAATGATTATTGGGGTGGTTTTTTTGACCCTGTTTACAGTTGCTTTTGGAAGGATATTTTGTGGGTGGATTTGTCCGCAAACCATCTTTATGGAAATGGTCTTTAGGCGAATAGAATATGCGATTGAAGGCGATCGTGGTAAGCAAATGCGCCTTGCAAAAATGTCGTGGAATGCAGAAAAGATTCGGAAAAGAGTTTTGAAATGGATTGTTTTTTTCATCATCTCATTTATCATCGCAAATGTTTTTCTGGCTTACCTAATTGGTAGCGACCGTTTGATGTTATACATAATTGAAGGTCCGCTAAATCATTTAAGCACTTTCATTGGCTTGCTTATTTTTACAGCGGTTTTCTATTTTGTTTTTGCCTGGTTTCGTGAGCAGGTGTGTATTATTGCCTGCCCTTATGGAAGGTTACAAGGCGTTTTACTTGATACTAAATCCATTGTGGTTGCTTATGACCACAAGCGCGGGGAAAGGGAAGAAGGGAGAAAAAAATTCAGAAAAAACGAAGACCGTCAGGCTCTGGGTTACGGCGATTGTATCGATTGTTTTCAATGCGTGCATGTTTGCCCAACAGGCATTGATATCAGAAACGGTACCCAACTGGAATGTATAAACTGTACCGCCTGTATTGATGAATGTGATAGTATTATGGAATCTGTCAATTTGCCGAAAGGGTTGATTCGTTATGCCAGTGAAGAAAACATCGTTGATAGAAAACGGTTCAAGCTTACGGCAAGAATGAAAGGATATATTGCGGTATTAACCATTTTAACAGGTTTGTTAATCGGGATGCTCTTTTTGCGCAGCGATGTGGAAGCGGTTGTTTTACGATTGCCGGGTCAGTTATATGAGCTAAAAGATGATCATATCATTAGCAATGTCTATACTTTTAAACTCATCAATAAAACCAATAAGGAATATACTGATATTCAATTTAAGCTTTTATCACACACCGGCGAAATTAAACTTGTAACACAACATGACATTACTGTGCCGGCTCAGGATTTAGCAGAAGGAACCTTATTTATTGAACTCCATAGCGCAGCACTCGACGGGCATAAGAATAAAATTGAAATAGGAATCTATAGCGGCGATCAACTTATTGAAACAACGAGAACCAACTTTTTGGGACCTAGAAGTTTTAACTAAAGATGGAATAACGAAGTAAGAATAGAAAATAGACAATAATCAATAAACAATATTCAATGAAAATAAACTGGGGAACAGGAATTGTAATCGCAATAGGGCTCTTTATGAGTTTTATACTCTACTTCGTCATTACGATGATGACAGACAGCACTTATGACTATGAAATGGTGGTCGATGATTACTACAAACAAGAAATTGGCTTTCAAGCTGAACTCGATGGACGCAACAATGCGGCAAACCTGCTTTATAAAATAAGGATAGAGCAAAGCCTTATTGGGATTTTGCTTGTCGTTCCTGAGGAAATTGCTTCTCAAATGGAAAACGGTTCGGTTTACTTTTACAGGGTCAACAAAAAAGACCTTGATTTTGAAAAGTCGATACAACTTTCAGAAAATAGAATGCTCATTCCGGCAGAAAGTCTGCTTCCCGGAAGGTGGGATGTAAGCGTGCGTTGGCAAATGAATGGTAAACTTTTTATCACTCAGGATCAAATTACTTTTTAAATGCTGATTTCTGCCCTCATATTTGGTTTTTTGGGAAGTTTGCATTGCGTAGGCATGTGTGGTCCTATTGCCTTTATGCTTCCGGTAGAACACAAAAAACCTTTAAAGAAGTTTTTTCAAATCACAAGCTACCACACCGGAAGACTCTTTGCTTATGCACTTATTGGACTCGTGTTTGGGATACTGGGAAAAAGTTTTTCGCTTTTCGGACTGCAACAAAAGTTATCCATCGCCGTTGGAATTCTTATGATACTCGCAGTGGTATTACCCAACAAGCGATTTCAAAACACCAAAGTATCAGCTTTTTTCTATAAGTTCGTTGGAAAAATAAAACAAAATCTGGGCGCATCCCTAAAGAAAAAAACAGCCGATACCTTTTTAACCATCGGGTTTTTGAATGGCTTTCTCCCATGCGGACTCGTTTACATCGCAGTTTTTGCCGCCCTTGCTGCCGGTTCGCTTTTGCAAAGCAGTTTGTATATGGTGTTTTTTGGACTTGGAACCATTCCGTTGATGAGTGTCGCTATTTATGCAGGCTCTTTTCTGAAAGGCATCAACAGACAAAAAATTCAAAAAGCCATCCCCGTTTTTGTGGTTATTATCGGCCTTTTCTTTATCTTACGCGGTATGGGACTCGGAATCCCCTTTATTTCACCGGAACCGGTAATTGAAATGGTGAATGCTAAGATAGAATGTCATTAATTAAAAAAGCACCAAATATCAAACACCAAATTCCAATTAACCAATAACCATTAACAATATACCAATGAACTACATCCCCTCTGAAGAAGCCATATCACACATAAAATCAAACAATAGAATCTTTTTTCAAGGGGCTGCAATGACCCCAAAATTCCTGATCAACGCCTTGTGCCAAAACTATCAAAACCTTCACGATGTCGAAATCGTTCAAATGCACACAGAAGGAGACGCCTTGTATGCTCAGGAACCTTACTGTAGTGCCTTTACTACAAACAGTTGCTTTGTCGCCGGAAACGTCAGAAAAGCCATCAACACCCGTCGCGGAGATTATACACCCATTTTTTTAAGCGAACTCCACCTGTTGTTTAAACGAAATATCCTTCCACTGGATGTGGCGCTTATTCAGGTCTCGCCACCTGATAAACATGGCTATTGCTCTTTGGGAACTTCTATTGATGTGACGATTACCGCCATTCAAATGGCAAAAATGGTTATCGCTCAGGTAAACCCAAATGTACCCAGAACACACGGTGACGGGATTATTCACAAAGACAAGATTGACGCCGCCGTTATGGTGGATGAGCCCATTCACAGCGTTACCGCTCCCGAGCCCACTGAAATGGAAAAGCAAATTGGCTACCACGTGGCACAACTGGTAGAAGACGGGGCAACCCTGCAAATGGGCATTGGCGGAATTCCCAATGTGGTATTGGCCAACTTGATGAACCACAAACGACTGGGCATCCACACAGAAATGTTTTCAGACGGAATCCTTCCTTTAATTGAAAAAGGAATCATCACCGGCGAAGACAAGGTAGTGAAAAGAGGAAAATTAGTCACCTGTTTTGCCATTGGTTCCCAAAAACTGTATGACTTTTTGGATGACAACCCCATAGTACATTTTAAAGAAGCGGCTTATACAAATGACACGGCCATCATACGCAGAAACCCTAAAGTAACCGCAATCAACAGTGCCATCGAAATCGACATCACCGGGCAAGTGTGTGCAGATACCATAGGGAAAATGCAATACAGCGGCGTGGGCGGACAAATGGACTTTATAAGGGGCGCTTCCCTTTCTGAAGGCGGAAAACCCATTTTAGCCCTGCCATCCATCACCAATAAAGGGATTTCAAAAATTGTCCCTTACCTGAAAGAAGGCGCCGGTGTCACCACCACACGAGCCCATGTACATTACATCGCCACCGAAAACGGCGTTGTGGACTTGTATGGAAAAACCCTGAAAAAACGCGCACAAGCCCTGATCTCTATCGCTCACCCAGACCACCAGGATGCGCTGGACAGAGCGGCTTATGAGCGGTTTAGTTTTTAATTAATGATTTTG
>DAINOA010000088.1:0-8889 GCA_036735625.1 Planktosalinus sp.
CCGGCAGGGGTGTGATTGGGGCTGAAAAACAGTGATAAATAACTCTCAGCATCGGGATAATCTGCAATCCAGCTGGAGCGAAAAGCATCAATGGAGCCGTCAGCACGTGCCTGCCTGATTGCTGATGACGGCATCACATCAATACTTGTCCTGATGCCCATTTTTTCAAACTCGCGTTGCAGGTACTCAAAAATGTCCTGATAATTGCTGTCAGTTGTTAAAACCAGGCTTGGGTTTTGGTCGCCGCTTTCCTGTTTGTATTGCTCAAGCAGCATACGGGCCTTTTCAGGATTGTAACTGTATCCTTCAATGTTGTCATAACCGTATAGTCCTTTCGGGATGATTCCGCTGGTTCCCGGGCTTCCAATGCCGTTTCTCAAATAGGAGATGATTACGTTGCGGTCAAAACTGTAATTCAATGCCTTTCTGAAAAGCTGAGATTGCAGTGCCTTGTTTTTTTCAGAACGTGTTTGAAGGGCAATAAACTCGGTGTTGAGGTAAGGCCCTTTAATCATCGATATGCGGTCTTTGTAATCTGGCTTGAGTGCTCCTGTTGCTGTGAGAAGTTCGTCTTTATAGGAAGCATCAAGCCCTGAAATAAAATCCAGTTTCCCTTGTGCAAATTGTAAAAACTCACTTTGTTTATCGGGTAAAAAAGTCACGGCGACGGCTTCAAGATAGGGCAGTGTATTGCCGTTTTTGTCGGTTTCAAAATAACTGTTGTTTTTTCTGAACACCAATTTGATGTTTTCTTCCCAAAGTTTAAAATAAAAGGGTCCGGTTCCCACAGGGTTTGAGCGAAACCGGTTTCCAAAATGTTCCACCACTTCACGAGGCACGACTGAGCAATACCGCATGGCCAGCAAGCCCAAAAAAGGAGGAAACGGCTGTGAAAGCTGAATTTCAAAAACACTATCGTTTACTGCATAATAGTGTTCCACATTGTTTAAAACCCAACTTCCGGGTGAAGCCACACGCGGGTCTTTCAATCGGTTGAGGCTATAGACAAAATCTTCGGCAACTACTTTTCGCGTAGAATCTGTTCCGAATAATTGATGCTTGTGAAACGACACATCATCCCGAAGGTAAAAGGTATAGGTATTGGTCGTGTCATTAATTTCCCACCGTTTAGCAATATCGGGCTGAATGTTCAGGCTATCGTCCAGTTGCACCAGTCCGTTAAACAATTGATTGGTGGCCCAGATGGTGGAAGCATTTCGTGCAAACGCGGGGTCAAGCGAAGCAATATTTTGATGTTCGTTATAACGAAAAATGATATGATCCCGCTCCTCGTTTTGGGAATCTTTACATGAAACAAAAAAGATAAATAATACAAACAGTTTGAAAAGGGTAGGTTTTAGAAAAGTGAATCGATATTGCTTTTGTTCTTTTACCATTTTGTCTAATATCTGGTGTCTAATGTCTAACGTCTAATAAATTATCTCTAAAAAAATTCGTATTTTTGCCGCCCGGTAATTTTCCAAAAATACAAGAATGAACGCTAGAAAAAAAGTGGCTTTTTACACTTTGGGTTGTAAACTCAACTTTTCTGAAACTTCCACCATCGCGCGAAGTTTTACAGATGAGGGTTTTGACCGTGTGGAATTTGAGGAAATTGCGGATATTTATGTAATCAATACCTGTTCTGTTACCGAAAATGCCGATAAGCGTTTTAAGACCATTGTAAAAAAAGCTCAACAAGCCAATCCCGATGCCTTTGTGGCGGCGGTGGGTTGTTATGCGCAACTCAAGCCGGAAGAACTTGCAGCCATTGATGGTGTGGATTTGGTATTGGGTGCCAAAGAAAAATTCAAAATTACCGACTACCTCAACGATCTATCCAAAAATGATTTTGGCGAAGTACATTCCTGCGAAATCGAGGAAACCGATTTTTATGTAGGCGCCTATTCCATTGGTGACAGAACCCGTGCATTTTTGAAAGTACAGGACGGTTGTGATTATAAATGTACTTACTGCACCATCCCGTTGGCTCGGGGAATTTCCCGAAGTGATACACTGGATAATGTGTTGAAAAATGCCAAAGAAATTTCAGAACAAGGCATTAAGGAAATTGTACTTACCGGTGTCAATATTGGTGACTATGGTAAGGGCGAATTTGGAAACAAACGTCACGAGCACACTTTTCTGGATTTGGTAAAAGCTTTGGACAAAGTGGAGGGCATAGAGCGGTTACGCATTTCTTCCATCGAGCCCAATTTGTTGAAAAACGAAACCATAGATTTTGTTTCAAAATCCAACACGTTTGTGCCTCATTTTCACATCCCGTTGCAATCCGGGAGCAATGAGATTCTCAAAAAAATGAAGCGCCGTTATATGCGTGAACTTTATATTGAACGAGTAGCGAGAATACGGGAAGTGATGCCCGACGCTTGTATTGGGGTGGATGTCATTGTGGGCTTTCCCGGCGAGACTGATGACCATTTTCTTGAAACCTATCATTTTTTAAACCAGCTGGATATTTCCTATTTACACGTTTTTACTTATTCCGAAAGGGAAAATACTGAAGCAGCCGAAATGAAAGACGTTGTTCCACAAAAAGTAAGAGCCAAAAGAAGTAAAATGCTACGAGGACTTTCAGTTAAAAAAAGAAGGGCTTTTTATGAATCACAGTTGGGCACAAAAAGAACCGTTTTGTTTGAAGGTGAAAACAAAGAAGGTTACATTCATGGTTTTACTGAAAACTATATCAAGGTAAAAATGCCCTGGAACCCAGAGCTGGTCAATACACTACACAAAATAAAACTTACTGAAATTGACGCAGATGGTTTGGTAAGATTTGAATTTGAAAAAGAAGCCGTTTACAAATAAACAATACTTCTTACTTCTAATTTCGTAATTTTAACTTTAGATATTAATTCCCACAGGAAGCAAATCTTTGTATTTTCTTCGGTATTTTCTCACGAACGAGGTTACTTCAGTACAGGTTGGCACTAGGCAAATGTTGCGACTTTTTACTTCATTAAAAACGGCTTCCATAAAGGGTTCCAAAAGACCCTCTTCTTTCATTTCTTCGGGCATTTCAAATTTTGTTAGAAAAATTTTACGCTCTTGCAAGCTGTATTCAATTCTCGCCATTTGTTCTTGGTGGTAAAATTCAAATTGTCTTAAGAACTCGTTGTCTTTAATTTCTACTTCGCTAATCATGATGCATTAGTGTATTGTTTACTGCTATTAAAAAAAGTAGGTTGGGTTTTAAAACACTAATAATAAACAGAATATTATCAATTACTGCCGGGGAATTATTAATAGTTTTAATGGATTTTTATCGCTGTAGAATAAATCCTTAATTTTGTGGTACAAATTTACGAATAAAAGTTGATTTTATTAAAAATCTGCTGTTAAATTAAAATGAATCAAGAAATTATACCCATTTATTTTGTTCCCGGTCTGGCCGCCGGAAAAGAAATTTTTAAACATATTTCGCTTCCTGAAGACCAATTTAATGTTCATATTATTGAATGGAAAATACCTGAACATAAAGAAACCATTGAAGAATATGCCCAAAGAATGGCGGCAGAGGTGAAAGAAAAAAATGCAGTGCTTATAGGTGTTTCATTTGGAGGGGTGATGGTTCAGGAGATGAGTAACTTTTTAAACCTTAAAAAGATTATTATCATATCAAGTGTAAAAAGCAAATACGAGTTACCACTTAGACTTCAATTTGCAAGAAAAACATTGGCTTATAAACTAGTTCCCACTAAATTGGTTATTAGCGCAGACGATTTAACTAAATTTGCCATAGGACCCATAACCAAAAAAAGATTGGAAATGTATCAAGAATACCTCTCTGTAAGAAACGAGCAATATCTTGATTGGGCAATTGAAAATATGGTGTGCTGGGATAGAGAAACCCCAGATCCAAAAGTGATTCACATTCATGGAGATGAAGACATTGTTTTTCCCATTGAAAAAATTAAAAAATGCATTGTATTGAAAGGGGGTACACACATTATGATTCTCAATAAATTCAAATGGTTTAATGAAAACCTGCCTAAAATTATTTTAGAAAATACCGAAGTCAAATAAAAAATAATCCCTAACTTAAACCCACTTAAAAAAAACAGTTATAAACCATGAGAACATCATTTAAACTCATACTTCTAGCAGGAATAATAACCATTAGTGGGTTCTTCATTTTTGCTGAAAAAGATCCGCCAACGGCAGAGCGTTTTGAAAGCAAACGCCTCAATGAATACAATGTATATGCCTTACCAATACCTGAATACTTGGATTTTGCCGGTGAACCTGTTCCCATGAGTGATCCTGATGTGAGAGAGCGAATGGACAGAGAATTGTTAGTTAATACTTATTGGCAATCAAACGGGCTTCTTATGTTTAAAAGGGCAAACAAGTATTTTCCCATTATCGAACCCATTCTAAAAAAAAATGGGGTGCCGGATGACTTTAAATACCTGGCAGTAATTGAAAGTGGTCTTCAAAATGTGGTTTCACCTGCCGGTGCCAGGGGAGTTTGGCAAATTATGCCTGCCACAGCAAAAGAATATGGCCTGGAAGTAAATGAAAATGTTGATGAACGTTACCACCTTGAAAAATCAACGGAAGCTGCCTGTAAATACCTTCTTGCCTCAAAAGAACGCTTTGGCAGTTGGACCCTTGCTGCCGCAGCATATAATGCCGGTAATGCCGGAATCAATAGAAGATTGGATGGACAACAAGTGGAGGATTACTACAATTTGTTGTTGGGGGAAGAAACAGGCCGCTATATGTTCCGCATATTGGCACTAAAGGAAATTATGAGTAATCCCAAAAATTATGGGTTTAATTTCAGGGAAAACGATCTATATACAATGGTTCCATCTTACAAAGTAGAAATTGATACTGCCGTCACAGACTTGACAAAATTTGCCCAAATACATAAGATTAACTATAAAATTCTGAAGATTCACAACCCCTGGTTAAGAGAGACAAAACTCAATAACCGCTCCCGAAAAAAATATGAAATAGAAATCCCTCAACAAGGGTTTTACCACACCGGTTTGGAATAAATTTTAAAATATGAAGTCTATGTCTTTAATTTTAATATTGGTTATTATTGGATTACTCGCCGGAATTTTTAGCGGACTCCTCGGAGTTGGTGGAGGAGTTATCATGATTCCTATGATGGTTTTTGCTCTGGGATTTACACAACATGAAGCTCAGGGCACCAGCCTTGCTGTCCTTGCCGTTCCTGTAACATTAATTGCAGCCTACAACTATTATGACGCCGGTCATGTTAACTGGAAATATGCAGCAGTCATTGCAGTAACCTTTGTTGTGGGGGCATACTTTGGTTCAAAATTTGCCATCTCGATTGACCAGGCACTTCTCAAAAAAATATTTGGAATTGTTTTAATTATCGTCGCGTTGAGATTGATTTTTTGGAAATAATCTATTTCCCGGAATTTGCAAGTACTTCTTCCTCATTATCAAGATTGAGTAATAAGGAAATTCCATTTCTAAAAGATTCATAATTCAAAGAATAAGAAACAGAATAGGCTTCATTGTAATGATGAAGAACCCCTCTACGCACATCTACAATCTTTTTATTTTCATCTAAAAAAAGAGAAGTAGGAAATCCTAAACTATGCTTTAAATTTCTAATGATATGACAATTTTTATTGTCTAATTCATCCACATAGAGAATTGTGACATTCCTATCATAATTTTTAGCTACTTTTTTAACCTCGCTTCTTTTGTTCCAGAACAAGACGACAAAATCAATATCGTTTTTATGTTTTTTTGCAATTTCATTCAAAGCAGGTATTTCACCAGAGCCGGGTGTACACCATGAGGCATAAGTCATTAAAAAAACAGGTTTGCTGAATTTACTGAATGAAATTTTTCGACCATTTAATTTTTTTACTGTAAAGTCATCAAAATAACTTCCATTTATAACATGTTTGACAAGTGAATCAAATAAAAAGTCAGCACGTTCAAAATCTTGAACACGATATGCACTTTTCATTTTCTTTTTGTAAGACCTGATGTTTTTTGAAATAGCATCAGAGAAGTACTGCTCAGGCAGTTCCTGACTGCTAAGTGAAAATGAAACCGATAAGAAGATACAGAGTAGTAGTCTTACCATATAAATTATTTAAAATAACCAAATAAAGGTAAGAAAGTGGTCTTAAATAAATGTATGTATTTTAAATAATTACGACAAACTACTTGAAAATCAGATTTAAAGACACTTTTTGAAATTTTTTTACAGACAAATATTCCTAAATCTTTTTCATTTGCTGCTTCATCATTTTGATTTGCTCACCCAGCATATTGTGTTTATCCAGTTTTTTGGCTTCAGTAAGGAGTGTTTGAGCCTCGCGTTTTCTGCGTTTGGTCAGGGCTATGCCTGCAAGATTTAATTTTGCCATCGCTAAATCGGCATTCATGGATAACCCAAGTTGTATGGCCTTTTTAAAGTATTTTTCAGCTTCATTCATGTTGGTTTGTGAAACCATCAACCCATTGAGATAATTGTAATACCCTTGTTGTTTTCTTACCAGTGAGGTTTGAGGGTTTTTAATTTTGTCAAGCCATTTTTTTGCTCCCGGAAAATCTTGTTTTCTCAAACGTAAAAAAGCCAAAAGAATAATCTCATTTTTATAATAGAGAAAAATAAACATAGCACTAAGGAAGATATACATAATACCGTTGCCTATATTTCCCTCGGTAAACTGCCATATAGCAACCCCAAAGATTAAAAATGCCAAGACTAATTTTATATTTTTATGAAACATAATTGGGTTTTTAATTTGTAGCTTCAAAGGTACTAAAAACAAATAAAAATTATTTATTATTTCCGTTTGGCAAACTGAAAAAGGTTTGTATATTTGCACCCGCCTTCGCACCGATAGGAATCGGCGCTTTGGCGGGCAAGCCCGCCAATAAATGAGAGGCTTGATTTTTAGAAGAATTCTTAGAAATAATTAAAAAGAATAATTTTTACAGAAGATAAAGATATACAGCAATGAGCAAGAGAACATTTCAGCCATCCAAAAGAAAAAGAAGAAACAAACACGGTTTTAGAGAGCGTATGGCTACTGTAAACGGTAGAAAAGTGCTTGCCGCTCGCAGAGCGAAAGGCAGAAAAAAAGTATCTGTATCTTCTGAACCGAGACACAAAAAATAATGATATTATCATTAAAAATATTAAGGTGTTACTTTTTTAAGTAACACCTTTTTTTATACCTAAATATTTAAAGATCGTTTAAAGTTAGTACAAATGCCAAGAAATAAAGACCTAAAATCCATTTTGATTATCGGCTCAGGACCCATTGTAATTGGACAAGCTTGTGAATTTGATTACTCCGGTAGCCAAGCACTTCGCTCACTTCGTGAAGACGGAATCGAAACAGTACTTATCAATTCCAATCCGGCAACCATTATGACCGACCCTGCAATGGCAGATCATATATATCTATTGCCACTCACCACAAAATCAATCATTCAAATTTTAAAAGATCACCCCCAAATAGATGCCGTGCTTCCAACTATGGGTGGGCAAACCGCTTTAAACTTGTGTATAGAAGCTGATGAAAAAGGCATTTGGCAAGACTTTGGCGTAAAAATAATTGGCGTGGATATCAACGCTATTAATATTACAGAAGACCGAGAAAAATTCAGAAACCTCATGGAACAAATAGGTGTGGGTATGGCGCCACAAGCAACTGCAACCTCTTTTTTACAAGGAAAAGAAATCGCGCAGGAATTTGGTTTTCCATTGGTTATCAGGGCTTCATTTACTCTAGGGGGTGCCGGTGCATCCATTGTTTACAAACCCGAAGATTTTGACAGGCTACTGGAATATGGTTTGGAAATTTCCCCCATTCACGAGGTGATGATTGACAAGGCTCTCATTGGCTGGAAAGAATATGAACTGGAATTGTTACGTGATAAAAATGACAATGTCGTAATCATCTGTTCTATTGAAAATATGGACCCTATGGGAATCCACACGGGAGACTCCATCACAGTAGCCCCGGCCATGACCCTTTCAGATAGAACGTATCAGAGAATGCGCGATATGGCCATCTTGATGATGCGCAGTATTGGTGATTTTGCAGGTGGTTGTAACGTGCAGTTTGCCGTTAGCCCCGATGAAAAAGAAGAAATCATCGCCGTGGAAATCAATCCACGTGTGTCGCGTTCTTCCGCTTTGGCATCAAAAGCCACCGGTTACCCCATTGCAAAAATTGCTGCAAAACTGGCAATAGGTTACAACTTGAATGAGTTGAACAATCAAATAACAAAATCCACTTCGGCACTTTTTGAACCCACACTAGACTATGTAATTGTAAAAATACCTCGCTGGAACTTTGATAAATTTGAAGGCAGCGACAGAACCCTGGGACTTCAAATGAAATCTGTGGGAGAGGTAATGGGTATTGGCCGCTCGTTTCAGGAAGCGTTACACAAAGCGACTCAGTCCCTCGAAATTAAACGAAACGGTTTGGGCGCTGACGGAAAAGGATATAAAAACTATGACCAGATTATAGAAAAACTCACCAACGCCAGTTGGGACCGTGTCTTTGTGATTTATGACGCCATTCAAATGGGAATCCCGTTGAGCCGCATCCACGAAATCACCAAAATTGATATGTGGTTCCTCAAGCAATATGAGGAATTGTACCACCTTGAAAAAGAAATTTCAAAATATAAAATTGATACCATCACAAGGGAGTTGCTTTTGGAAGCCAAACAAAAGGGATACGGTGACCGTCAGATAGCGCATATGCTGGATTGTCTTGAAAGCCAGGTCTATAAAAAGCGTGAGGAGATGAACGTTAAAAGGGTGTATAAACTGGTAGACACCTGTGCCGCCGAGTTTAAAGCAGAAACGCCTTATTATTACTCTACTTTTGAAAATGA
>DAINOA010000089.1:0-8772 GCA_036735625.1 Planktosalinus sp.
CAGAATTTGTTTATTCTTCAGATTTATTCAAAAAAATAAGGATTGCTCAGAATATTGAAGACGAGAAAATTTAATTTTGCTCCCTGATTTCTACATTTTCTTTGTCTAGCTTGAGGGCTAACCATTTTTGTAATTTCTCGTTATTAGTATTTCTCATCTGTCTGGAAACTCCTCTATCCCATTCTACTGTAAAAACAGGAATGGTGTCTATTTTTTCAAAGTTGGACATTAGAGTATTAGAAAACGAAATCGTATTTAACTCTGCATAATTAATTTTTACTTCCTCAATCAAATCTTCAAAAGGAATTTCGCCGGTAGTCAAATCATTTAATTGTTTTTCAAGCGTTTTAATTTTTGTATCTCTTGATTCAAGAGTTTCAACGGCTCGTGAGTATCTATCTGAGAGTGAAACAAAGTCTGTTGTGGAGACATCACCATCATCTCTACCTTGTCTCACGATGAGATTAACATCACTTAAATTTTTATTATTCAATAATTTTGCCCGCCAGGTATTGATCACGGGTTCAGGTACAACGTCACCTCCCAAATATGCGGTAATCGTTTTATTTTCATAATCTCCCTCATAACGGATTAGGTATGCGTTTTCATACATTACATTTTCAGTAACAAAAATATCTGTATTGCTTACAAATATTTCTTGTTTTAATAATTTCCAAAACAATAAAGTACTAGGAATCATTACCACCAAAGCAATGGTAGTCGCTATTTGAGCGATGCGTTTCCTTCTTTTGGAATTGGCGTATTTAACTAATGGAAAACCAAGTAGTTTTGAGACAACAAAAGCAGAGAGTGCTATGAAAATCGAATTAATGGTAAATAAATAAAAAGCTCCACCAAAATATTCAAAATTACCCACTGCAAGTCCATAACCGGCTGTACACAGAGGTGGCATAAGTGCTGTAGCAATTGCAACACCATAAATAACACTAGGCATAGTGCCCTTTTTAGTTTTAGCGACAATGAGCGCTAAACCTCCAAAAATTGCAATCAAAACATCTAGTATGGTGGGATAAGTCCTTGCTTCAAGTTCTGGTGTTAACTTTGTTAAAGGAGAAAGTAAAAAATACAAATAGGCTGTAAGCACACTCAGCCCTATCATAACTCCCAGATTCACTAGGGAACGTTTTAAAGTATCAATATCATTAATTGCTACAGAAAGACCCACACCCACGATTGGACCCATTAGAGGAGATATTAACATCGCTCCAATGACTACAGCTGTACTACTTACATTTAACCCAATGGAGGCTACAAAAATCGAGAAAATCAAAATCCACGCGTTGTGACCTTTGAAGGATATTTCTTTTTTTACAGACTCTACAGTTTCTTCTTTATCTGTGTCTTGTCTAACATCTAAAAGTCCTGTAAGAAATGATTTAATTTCATCAAAAGTTCCTTTGGCACTTTGTTTTAATTTGTCCGGGTTTATTTCCTCATTTGTATCCATACAAAATATACTTTAAATAAACTTTTTCTTAGCAATCTCTTGAATATGTTTGATATCCTGTTCTTTTTCTTTGGGTACAATAATAAGGGTTTTTCCCTGATCTACTATAATGTAGTCAGTTAAATTACTTATAATTACTTGTTTGCCTTTTTCGGTTTGAATGATGTTATTATTGGAATCAATTAAAAGCGTTTGTGCCCTCACAACAGCATTGTTTTGGTCATCTTTCGGAAGTTTTTCATACAAAGAACCCCAGGTCCCCAGATCATTCCAGTCAAAAGTGGCGGGAAGCATAAATACATTTTCTGCTTTTTCCAAAATGGCATAATCGATGGAAATGTTTTCTGCTTCAGCGTAATATGCATTGATAAAAACTTCTTCATTTGAGGTGTTGTATTCAGGAATTCCTTTTTGAAACAATTGGTGCATATGAGGGGCCAGTTTTTCAAAGGCCTGAATAATACTTCTTACACTCCAAACAAAAATACCGGAGTTCCACTTGTAATATCCTTTAGAAATAAATTTCTTGGCTGTATCATAATCCGGTTTTTCGGTAAACCGAATGACTTTTTTGAATTGATTTTCTGTTTTTTCAAATTCAATATACCCATAACCGCTATTGGGAAAAGTGGGTTGAATGCCTATAGTCATCAGTACAACATTTTCTCTGCAATTTTCAAAAGCCGATGTGATGTCTTTTTGAAAAGCTTCTTCATCTTCAATCCAGTGGTCGCTGGGCGCAACAATCATCACAGCATCCGGGTTTTCCTTTTGTATTTTTAATGCCGAAAGTAAAATACAAGGTGCCGTATTGCGCATTGCCGGCTCAAGAATCAACTGGTTTTCATTAACCTCGGGAAGTTGTTCTAAAACCAGATTTTTATAGCGTTCATTAGTTAAAATCAGTATGTTTTCTTTGGGAACTATTCCTTGCAAGCGTTTGAAGGTTTTTTGAATCAAGGTATCACCACTACCCAAAAGGTCGTGAAACTGTTTGGGAAATTCCTCTGTGCTCACCGGCCAGAACCTGGAACCGATTCCTCCTGCCATGATAACTGCATAATAGTTTTTGTTTTTCAAAACCCTTCTTTTTTTAATTAGCCTTTTCACTGAGAAATTCAACCTCAGCATTGGGATTGAATAAATACATTTTTCCGGTTGCTACCTCAATACCCTCAAATCGTTTTACTCGTTTTGAACCTTTTCTAAAAATTTTTCCGTTGTAGATTTTAAAAAGTGACCCCTCAGGAATTTCAAAGATATAATTTTTATCGTTGGCAGGGTCGTAATATTTGAGCGCCAAAGCGAGTTTGGCATCTGTATCACTACTGGCTTTTGGGTTTTTAAAGTGTTTGGCTATCAACGGTAATAACTGAGCTGGAAAAATCGACGGATGAATAAAAGGGAGCATCAATTTTTGAAAGGTGTGTTTCCATTCTTGCCCATGAGGTTTTATGCGACGCCCATAGGTTTCAAAAGCTTCCAAATGTGCAATCTCATGAATCAAGGTGATAAAAAAGCGGTATTTATTTTTTGAAGCATTTACCGTTATTTTATGTTGCCCGTTGGTTAAGATTCTGTAATCACCATGGCGTGTGACCCGTTGATTAACAATCTGAAGATAGACGTTGTTCTTTTTGATCAACTCAAAAGTGGGATTGACTGCTTGTTCGGGGATGTAGTTTTCCAAAATTTCTCTCATATCAAGGTGTTGAGCTCGAGACCTGCAAAATTTTTCCGTTGTAAAATTTATTTCCGTTAAGAGCAAAATCCATCAGGTAAGTTGCCATTTCAAGTGGAGTGAGGGGTGCTTTGTAGCCGGGGAAGGCTTCTTCAAGCATTTCAGTTTGAACGGCTCCCAAAGCAAGCACGTTGAAAGAGGGTCCTGTTTCTTTAAATTCTTCGGCGAGGAGTTCTGTTAAGGTGATAACGGCACCTTTTGCTGAACTGTATGCAGCGAGTCCGGGAAACTTCATACTTCCTTGCACTCCACCCATACTGCTGATGTTGACTACATGACCGTCTTTTTTCATAAATGGCACTATGGCTTGCGTTAATGCTACCACACCAAAGACATTGACATTATAAACATCCATAAAATCTTGTGATGTTAATTTTTCAAAGGGTTTGTTGATGAGCAAACCGGAGTTGTTTATTAGAATATCAACCTGTGACCAGTTTTCTTTTACAAATTTTACAGCTTCTATGATTTGGGCTTCCTTTGAAAGGTCGCAGGAAAATGAAACTACATTTTTAAGATTAAGGTCTCTACAGGGTATATCATTTCGCGAAAGTGCTAAAACCTGATGCCCCTCATTTGCAAAAAGCTGGGCCAGTTCAAAGCCAATTCCCCTGCTTGTTCCTGTGATGATAATGTTTTTCATAAACTATTTTACTATAAGTATCGCTATTTGATTAAGATTTCCCAACCCATAAAAATAAAAAAATCCCGCTAATTACTGAGTAAAAACGGGATTTAATATTTTTGTTTTAATTTGTTTAAACAAAGATTGTAATGGGATTTTCTATGTATTGTTTTAAGGTTTGTAAATAGGCAGCTCCCGTTGCTCCATCTACAGTTCTATGGTCACAGGCTAAAGTTACTGTCATTACATTTCCAACCACGATTTGCCCGTTTTTCACCACCGGTTTTTGAACAATGGCTCCCACAGAAAGTATCGCCGAATTGGGCTGGTTTATTATTGATGTAAACTCCCTGATACCAAACATTCCAAGGTTTGAAACGGTAAAGGTACTCCCTTCCATTTCGTCGGGTTTTAGTTTTTTATCACGTGCTTTAGTAGCCAGCTCTTTTACATTTGCACCTATTTGAGCAAAGCTCATTTGGTCTGCAAACTTCAATACAGGAACTACGAGTCCATCTTCCACGGCTACTGCCACACCAATATGGATGTGTTTTGCAATGATTGTGGCATCATTGGTCCATTGTGTATTGACCTTTGGGTGCTTACGCAACGCCATCGCACTGGCTTTTACAATCATATCGTTAAACGAAATCTTGCTCTCTCCGGCCTCATTGATAGCGATCCTTGCCGAAATGGCATTGTCCATATCAAGGTCAATCGTAAGATAATAATGTGGAGCCGTGAATTTGGATTCGCTCAAACGTTTGGCAATGGTTTTTCGCATTTGCGAGTTTTTAACCTCTTCAAATTGCTCTTGACCCACCGGCATGTATGCCTGAGCACCGGAACCGGGCTGGAAGTTTTCAATGTCTTTTTTAACGATTCGGCCGTTTTCACCACTTCCTTGCACTTGCGAAAGATTGATACCCTTTTCTTCGGCAATTTTTTTAGCAAGTGGAGAAGCAAAAATGCGACGGTCAGCGCCTGAAGATTGTTGTTTTGATTCTTTAGAACTTTCAGAGGACTTTATATCTTGTTTTTCCTCTTTATCTTCAGATTTAGACTCTTGTTTTGTTTCTTTTTTCTCTTCTTGCTTTGAAGATTCTTTTTTCTGGTCAGCATTTAAATTATCGATGAGTCCTGAAACATCAGTCCCTTCTGGGCCAATGATAGCCAAAATTGAATCTACAGGTGCTGAGTCACCTTCATGGATGCCTATTTTTAATAGCGTTCCGCTGTAGAAAGATTCAAATTCCATAGTGGCTTTATCTGTTTCAATTTCGGCTAGGATATCGCCTTCAGAAACTTTATCGCCTTCTTTTTTTAACCAGGAAGCTACTGTTCCTTCAGTCATGGTATCGCTTAAGCGCGGCATTGTGATTACCTCAACACCTTCTGGTACTTCTGTTTTTGATGACTTTTTGTCTTTTGATTTATCCTCTGATTTTTCATCGGAATCAGATTTTTCTTTATCAGAATCTTTCTTTTCTATTTTATCTGACTCTTTATCCTTTCTTTTTATCAAATCTGAAATATCTTCTCCTTCTTCACCAAGAATAGCCAGCAGGGTATCTACAGGTGCTGTTTCTCCTTCCTGAATGCCAATGTGGAGAAGTGTTCCTTCATAAAAGGATTCAAACTCCATAGTGGCTTTGTCTGTTTCAATTTCAGCAAGGATATCCCCTTCTGAAACTTTATCTCCAACTTTTTTTAGCCATTTTGCAACCACACCTTCTTCCATAGTGTCGCTGAGTCGCGGCATATTGATTACTTCTGCCATAGTTATTCAGGTTTATGTGCTAAAAATGGATAGTCTTCTTGTGCATAGACGGTATCATACATCACATTCTTTTCAGGATAAGGTGATTCATCTGCAAATTTTTCACATTCTGCAACACGATCTTTTACGCGTTGATCGATTGTTTTTATCTCTTCTTCGGTGGCGTATTTTTTTTCTTTGATTACATCCAAAACCTGAGTAATGGGGTCAATTTTCATATACTCTTCTACTTCTTCTTTGGTTCTGTAAAGCTGAGCGTCACTCATAGAGTGCCCTCTGTAACGATATGTTTTCAATTCAAGAAAAGTTGGGCCGTCTCCTTTTCTAGCTCTTTTGATGGCTACGTCCATCGCCTCTGCAACTTTTACAGGATTCATAGCATCAACTTCTCCACAAGGCATATCATAGCCTAGACCCAGTTTCCAGATTTCAACGTGGTTTGCAGTTCTGGCAACAGAAGTGCCCATTGCATAGCCGTTGTTTTCCACACAGAAAACCACAGGAAGTTTCCATAACATGGCCATATTCAATGTTTCATGAAGGGAACCTTGTCGGGCTGCACCATCACCAAAAAAAGTTAAGGTAACTGCATCTCTGTTAAAATATTTATCTGCAAAAGCTAGACCGGCACCTAAGGGAATTTGACCTCCCACGATTCCGTGACCACCATAAAAACGGTGTTCTTTTGAGAAGATATGCATTGAGCCTCCAAGACCTTGAGAAGTTCCAGTTGCTTTTCCATAAAGTTCTGCCATCACGCGTTTGGGATCAACTCCCATCCCTATGGGCTGTACGTGGTTTCTGTAAGCAGTAATCATCTTGTCCTTGGTCAAGTCCATGGCGTGGAGTGAACCGGCAAGAATGGCTTCCTGACCATTGTATAAATGGAGAAAACCCCTCACTTTTTGTTGAATATATACTTGAGCCAATTTGTCTTCAAACTTGCGCCAGAAGAGCATTTCTTCATACCAGTTAAGATAGGTTTGCTTGGTGATTTTCTTCATATTATAGTTCTAATATAGATGCTGAATCTTATTTTTCTAAAACATTGAGAGCAAAAATACTACTTTAGTTAGTAATAAAAAAAGCGCACTATCTTAAAATACCTGAAAATGTTTAATAAATGATAAAAAGAGTAGATATAACTGACTTGGCAGTGCTTAAAGCTGACTACCATCAAAAAGAAACGGCAATAAATCTTTTATAGAGTTTGCTTTATAAACTTCTCCTGTTTCACCCATAAAGAAAATTTCAATGGGGTGGTTTTGTTTGATTTCATACTCAGCAATGGACTGACGGCATGCGCCACAAGGTGATATGGGTTTACGCAACACTTGATTTTCTGATCGTGCTGTGACTGCAAGTTGTAAAATTTTAGTATTTGGAAATTGTGAACCGGCAAAAAAGATGGCAACCCGTTCTGCACACAAACCGGATGGATAAGCAGCGTTTTCTTGGTTATTTCCTGTGATTATCTCTCCATTTTCGAGAAGGATTGCTGCACCAACTCTAAAGTTTGAATAAGGAGCATAAGCCTTTTCTCGAGCCTCCTCTGCGGCTGTCATTAAATCAAGAGTTAATAAAGGCAATGCATCTTTGCTGTTAAAAACACTTAGTTGACTATGTAGTTTTATTTTTTTCAATTTGTTTAAGGAAAAAAAATCCCGAGTTGCTTATGCAATCGGGATTTTAATTAAACATTTATAATTTTAATATTCCACATAATAATCGCTGTCGCCAAAGTTAAATGTCAATCCAAAACGCAGTGTGCCTTCAAGCGGGCTTCTCACTTTGGATGTTGAAAACAAATAAGAAACATCAATGTTGATAGATGTATATTTAAAGCCGGCACCAAGTGATAAGAATTTTCTGGAGCCTTTATCGTCACTTTCATTAAAATAACCTGTTCTTAAGAAAAAAGAGTCTTGATAAGCATATTCTGCGCCTAATGCCCAGGTAAATTCTTTCAATTCTTCACTAAAACCATCTGGCGCATCGCCAAATGATTGAAAGACGCCTTTGAAAAAAGAAACATCATCATCTTTTCCTTCTAAAACTTCTCCAAAAGTGGGAGAGTTTGGGTCTCTGTCTCTTACAGGTGGTGTCGGCACGAGTAATTTATTCACTTCTGCTGTAACTCCAACTCTGTTAAAAGCATCTAATATAAAATCAAAACCTCCGCCTAAAGCAAGGTTAGTTGGCAAGAAATTTTCTTGACCTACGTCATCATATTTCATTTTAGGACCTAAGTTTGAAATATTAAAACCGGCTCTCCACCGACCGTCAAACTCGTCATAACGTACTTCTTCACTTTGGTAGTAACCTGCAATATCAACTGCAAAGGAACTCCCTGCTGAGGCATCTTCATCTGCAACTTGCAGTTTTAAATCAGACCTCAAATAGCGTCCTGCTACTGCCATTGAAAATCGCTCACTCAATCTCAATGAATAAGAGACATCAAAAGTAAGCTCGTTTGGACTTTGTATCAAGGGCTCTTGAATGGCATCTTCTCTAAGCTCTATGTCACCTAAGCTAAAATATCTAAAACTGGCAGCTACAGCACTTCTTTCATTTAATCTGTTATAATATGTGAGGTTTCCAAGAAAAATATCATTAACTAATTGACTTAAATAAGGAGTATATGTAACACCAATTCCCTGTTTGTAAGTTGAAAAAGCATATTTAGCCGGGTTCCATTGTTGTGAAAAGCCGTCAGCAGATGTGCCTACTCCCATATCGCCCATACCCGCTGCTCTTGCATCGGCTGCAATGAGAACAAATGGTACTGCAGTTGTTATTACTCTTCTGGGTTCATCTTGTGCGGTTGTGTTAAATACTACAAAACAAAGTAGTATAGGTATCAGTATTCGCTTCATAAATTTCAAATTTTGGACAAATATATATTTAATTTTTATAGGATAACCAGTTTTTCAAATTTTTCAACTTTCTTATTGGTTAACGTAGATTTTACTGTTAACTTATATACATAAACACCTTTTCCAATTCGGTCACCAAAATCATCTCTTCCATCCCAAGTGATTTCTCTGGAAAGGAATCCTTCTGTATTTATAATTTGATTACGAGACCACACCACTTTTCCGGTAACGGTAAAAACTTGTACTTGCACTTCAAGTGGTTCAAATGGGCGGTTGTGATTA
>DAINOA010000090.1:0-1578 GCA_036735625.1 Planktosalinus sp.
ACAGGAAAAAATCGTTGGGCCTAGTTCAACTGATGGTAAATTCCCAAAAGTAATTGTGATGGAATCGCTTACAACACATAAGCCGTCTGTAATTTCCAAAGAATATGTACCAGAGGTGTTCACCACAATAGTGGGCGTTGTTTCACCGGTACTCCATAAATAGGTTGTATTTGCAGAATTACCTGAGATAATTGGAACAATTTCAATGCTATCACCATCACACAGGATTTCATCGTCACCAAGGTCTAACAAAGGAACTTCCTGTATGTTTACCTCTATATTCACTGTGAGTTCGCTACAGCCATCATAAAGGATATTCACTGTATAAACACCACTAGCGGTAGGAGTTATTTCTGCTTCTTGGGAAATCAATTCCCCATCAAAAAACCATTCATAAGTCACGAGTGACAAATCAATACCGGGGTTTGTGGGTGTTGCATTTAAACTTTGTGCCGGTTCTGTATTGCAGTATGCTATTGTTTCCGGCAAATTAGTTTCCAGGTCTATTCCTAGTTCAACAAGTAAATCAAATTGAACAAGTGCATAGCAGGAAGGAAAATCTGCAAACTCAACCCTCACATAAATTGTTTGGGGGTTTTCTGTATTTTCATAAGCCTCAGGATTTGCAATTGAGTTTGTATTAGTTGATGCATCAATTTCTGTAAGATGAAAAGACACATTAAATTCATCCGGGTCTTGACCATCAAGAATCACAGGGATTTGAACCGTTAAATCAAAAGTACTTGTAGTGCCTGTGATGTCACATTGAGTTATATCTTCAGGAGTGACTACCACAGGCGGGTCTGAGCTATAAGTCAATGAAATATCATCAATCGCTAAGTCATTACCACAACTATTAATCCCTAAATTAATAAAGACAAATTGAACTTCAGTATTGTCTAGAGAATTAAAATTGGTTGAATATTCAATCCAGTTTGGTTCTGATCCATTTGGAACATCTCCGGTTTCAAATTCAACAATTGTCACACCATCAACATCCTCAATTCGCAATAAAACATTTGAAGGGTCCCCGGTTCCGGGACAAATATTTGTATTTATGTTGTAAACAGTGGTCATAAAATAACTAAAGGTGTAATCTGTATTGGGCGATACATCAATAGTCCTTCTATACAATTCATCATCAACACCTTGAGGAGCTAAAGGATTGACTACAAACATTCTTCCGTCAGGATTACCTGTATGATCTGTCATCAAGTGCCAGCCAGCATTCATCCCAGTTGTTGTATTTGAAACGGCATATTCACCGCCATCTATTTCACCAAACTCATCAAAAATATAAGTTGTAAATGGGGTCTCAAATCGACCCACGCCGGTACCGAAGTCTTCAACGAAATCAATGCGTTCACAATCTGGCTCAACAAAACAAGCGGTCACTTCTATGTCAACACTTAAACCGCAGTCTTCGACAATTTGCCCTATTTCAACTGTATAAGTGCCATAATTATTAGGTGTAGCATTAAGTACAGCTGAGGTTTCACCGGGAATCTCATCTCCTTCATAAAACCATACATAGGTGACACCTTCAAGATCATCAATATTGGATGGGGTTCCATCTAT
>DAINOA010000090.1:1588-8573 GCA_036735625.1 Planktosalinus sp.
TATTATGATGGGCTCGTCTTCACAAAATTCAAGGGGGTCGTCAAAAGATAATATTGGTAAAGGAAGCTCAGTTAAATTTACCTGTATTTCATCATCGGCATCATCACCCAAGCTATCCAAATATTCAACACGGTACAAGCCCGAAACATCCACATCTAATGTTGGATTTGTTTCCCCGGGCAGAATATCAAATACATCTGTATCATCATTAAACACAAACCATTGATAATTTGATCCATCGGGATCTAAGGCTTCTATGGTTAAAAAACCGCCTACACAGATGAATTCGTTAGCAACAATAGAACAATCAAATGCATCAGGGTCGCCAAAAGTTAAATCATATGTATCTGGTGTTGATGAAAACCTGTCCACAACAATTATAACTTCATCACCGGGCACCAAATCCAGAAACATTACATTCCCTTCGCCCACTGCACCTTCACAGATTCCAGTAGCAGTTAGGGTAAGTCCAGTGTCATAAGGCGGTGGGGCATCATAACTCGCTCTATCTGCAACTCCTAAATTGGAACAGTCAGCATTCACCCAAACAGCAAAATCATAATCAACATCCCCGGTTGGTTCAATTTGAAAAGTAAAATCTGTTTCTTCTTCTATTACAATAAAATACCAAGACGTTCTTGTTCCTTGAAGGGAAAAGGGTGCACAAGGTAAGTTAATTGTAATTGGTGATGGATCTATAGCATTATTATTTAATCCATCCTGACTATTACAAATTGGAATTAATATATCACAAACTTGTGCATTTATTTGAGTTAAACTTACGACAATCATAATTGCCGATAAAAGTAATTTTTGTTTCATTTTGGGTGGTTTTATTTTTTAGTAAAGTCAAATCTTTTTATTTCGGATGTTCCTAAATGAACTATCAAAAAATAATTTCCATTTTCTAAGAAGGAAAGATCTATTTTAGTTAATCTTTTTTCAGTTCCTTTTTCTATTTCGTGAAGGTCAAACTCTTCATTTGTCTCTTTATTATGTGCTTTTAAAAAGAACTGCCCCGCCTGTTCAAAGTCTAAATTGATAATTGCACTTGACGTAACTTCAAAAGGTGAAAAAGATATTTTGTCTTGAAGGTGGGAATTGCTCTCTTGTGATAAAACAGAGGAGGTAAAAATTAAAAAAAAGCTTACTGAAAAAAATAATGATTTCATAAAATTAAGTTGTTTTTAATGTAGAGGCTCCTAAAGTAATAAATTAAACTAGATTAAGAAATAGTTAACTTTTCAAATCTGTTGTACTGCATTTTTTAACGACAAAATGCGCAATCGTGTAAAGTCTTTCTAAGTTTGTTCAACAAAACTTCTTTTTTGATTCTAAATATGTAATTTTACACATTATAAATAATCTATGCTCGAAAAACTCGAAATTGACTATGAAAAAGCCATCCTTATTGGCTTAATCACCCAAAATCAAGACGAAGATAAAGCCATTGAATATCTCGACGAACTCGAATTCCTGACTTATACCGCCGGCGGGGAGGTGTTAAAGCGGTTTATGCAGAAAATGCAAAAGCCTAACCCCAAAACATTTATAGGTACCGGAAAACTGGAAGAAGTGCGAAAATTTGTGGAAGAAAACGAAATAGGTTCTGCCATTTTTGATGACGAACTTTCCCCGGCTCAACAAAAAAACATCGAAAAAATATTAAAGTGCAAAATCATTGACCGTACTAACCTAATCCTCGATATTTTTGCCCAGCGTGCCCAAACAAGTTATGCTTCAACTCAAGTTGAATTGGCGCAGTATGAATACCTACTTCCCCGTTTGGCAGGTATGTGGACTCACCTTGAGCGTCAACGAGGAGGTATCGGGATGCGTGGTCCCGGTGAAACTGAAATCGAGACAGACAGACGTATTGTGCGCGACCGCATTGCCCTTTTAAAAGACAAACTCAAAACCATCGACAAGCAAATGGCTGTGCAACGCGGCAATAGAGGAGCACTGGTGAGAGTCGCTTTAGTGGGTTATACAAATGTGGGAAAATCAACCTTGATGAACGTCATTAGCAAATCTGAAGTATTTGCAGAAAACAAACTCTTCGCTACCTTGGATACCACCGTGAGAAAAGTAGTCATTGGCAACCTGCCTTTTCTCCTAACAGACACCGTGGGTTTCATTAGAAAATTACCTACCCAACTGGTAGAATCATTTAAAAGCACACTCGACGAAGTTCGCGAAGCGGATTTGCTCCTTCACGTTGTGGATATTTCACACCCCAATTTTGAAGACCACATCAATTCTGTCCATCAAACTCTTGACGAAATTGACGGTCGTGACAAACCCATGATCATGATCTTTAACAAAGTGGATGCCTACCAACCGGAAAAAATTGAAGAGGACGACCTTGTAACCGAAAAAACATCAGCCCATTACACTCTTGACGATTGGAAAAATACCTGGATGAACAAATTAAATGGTGAAGCAGTTTTTATTTCAGCTACTGAAAAAACCAACCTGGAAGAGTTTAGAAAAAAAGTATATGAAAAGGTACGGGAAATCCACGTGCAACGCTTTCCTTACAACAACTTTCTGTATCCTGATTATACTGAAGAGATGTAAATGTGGTGGATGTTGAGTGAAAAAAAAGTCCCCTTTAAAAAGAGCGGTTATGGGTGTGTATTTTTGAAGTTTATAAAATCTACCATCATCAAAATTTACTACAATCCAAAACTAAAAGAACTTGCGAGACAACGCAACAAAATCTGAAATAAAACTCTGGTTATGTCTTAAAGGAAAACAAATGTGTGGCTATGATTTTCACAGGCAGAAACCTATAGATGAATTCATTGTTGACTTTTTCTGTAACAAATTAAAATTAGCCATAGAATGTGATGGTTATTCACATCAAATTGTTGAAGTCTGGGATAAGGACACTAAAAAACCCAAAAGATTAAAACGACTTGGCATTACGGTGTTACGATTTTCGGACGACGAAATACTTAAAGATACTGACAATGTGTTGAGAGTTATCGAGGACTATATTGAACGATTTGAAATCAAAAATACACACCCCTAATTTCGAAAGGCTCTCGCCTTCCAAAATTTCTCCCCTCTTTTTAGAGGGGATTTGGCTCTTCCCCTCTAAAAAGAGCGGTTAGAGGTGTGTATTTAGGGGCTTATATAAGTAAGTTTAACAAAATCTCCCACTTCAAGCCTCACCTTTCGACCCAAAATCAATGCCCGATTATCATTTGTATGCCCCGCAGGAAAATCAAAACACACCGGAAAATCACAGTCTGAAACAATATCTGAAATAATTTCTTTGGCGGTTTTCCCATAAGGATTATCACTTTTAAAACCAAAAGCTTTGGTGTTATCTCTCATCTCATTCATTCCGCCCACAATCAATCCTGAAAGTTCGTTAAAGAAACCGTTTCGTTTCAGGTTTTGCATCATCCGGTCGATGTGATAGAGGTATTCATCCAAATCCTCAATCAATAAAATTTTCCCTTTGGTATTAATTGTTGAGGGACTTCCGCAAAGCGAATAAAGAATAGAAAGATTTCCGCCCACGAGCTGTCCTACCCCAATTCCCGGCCGCGACCCGGAATCTCGTAAATCATAATTAATTGTATAATTCACTCCAAAAAGCACCTTTTTCAAACAGCTAACGGCTTCCTCACTTTGCTTTTCAATATCAACAGGCATAGGTGCGTGAAGACTTTCAAAACCCAAATTGTGAAGATGATTGTGCAAAACCGTCACATCGCTATAACCCACAATCCATTTGGGATGTTTTTTAAACTTTGTAAAATCGAGCCGGTCAATTATCCGCACGCTTCCATACCCGCCACGCGCACACCAGATAGCTTTGATGGTTTGATTGTCAAGCATTTGTTGAAAATCGCTTACGCGAAAAGCATCACTTCCCGCAAACTGGTTTTCTTCAGCACCAATTGTTTTACCCAAAACCGGATTCAACCCCCAGGATTCCAACAAATCAATCGCCGGTTGAAGATCAACTTTTGAAATTTTTCGCGCCGTTGAAACGATGGCAACTGAATCTCCTTTTTTAAGTTTCGGAATTGAAATCATTACACTTTTATTTCTTACTCTGCAAAATAAAGAATTTCTCCTTGTGAATCCTTATTTTTGTTGCTTCAAAAATAGAAAACTTATGGTCACACCCAAACGCTATACCATCACCGCAGCGCTACCCTATACAAACGGCCCCATTCATATTGGTCATTTGGCAGGAGTTTATGTGCCTTCAGATATTTATGCGCGCTATTTGCGCCTCCAGGGCAAAGATGTTGCTTTTATCTGCGGAAGCGATGAACACGGTGTGGCGATTTCCATGAAAGCCAAGAAAGAAGGAATCACTCCGCAGGAAGTCATCGATAAATACCACAACATTATCAAACAATCGTTTGTTGATTTTGGGATTTCATTTGATAACTATTCCCGCACTTCGGCGAAAATCCATCACGAAACGGCTTCAGAATTCTTTAAAAAATTATATGATAACGGAAAGTTTATAGAAGAAGTCACAGAACAACTCTATGACCCCGAAGCAAACCAATTTCTCGCAGACCGTTTCGTCACCGGAACCTGTCCAAAATGCGGCCACGACGAAGCCTATGGCGACCAATGTGAAAAATGCGGCACTTCACTTAATGCAACCGACCTCATCAACCCAAAATCAACCATTAGCGGAGCAGTTCCGATACTAAAAAAAACCAAACACTGGTTTCTTCCTTTGGAAAATTATGAATCCTTCTTGAAACAATGGATACTCGTTGACCACAAAAAAGACTGGAAACCCAATGTGTATGGGCAGGTAAAATCATGGATTGACGATGGTTTGCGACCGCGTGCCGTGACCCGTGACCTGGACTGGGGTATTCCTGTGCCTCTAGAAGGTGCTGAAGGAAAAGTGCTTTACGTCTGGTTTGATGCGCCCATTGGCTATATTTCTTCTACAAAAGAATGGGCAGCCCGTGAAGGGAAAGACTGGGAACCCTACTGGAAAAGTGACGATACCAAACTGGTACACTTTATAGGAAAAGACAACATAGTTTTTCACTGTGTGATTTTCCCGGCGATGCTTAAAGCGGAAGGAAGTTATATCCTGCCTAAGAATGTCCCGGCTAACGAATTTTTAAACCTTGAAGGCAACAAGCTATCCACTTCAAAAAACTGGGCAGTATGGCTACACGAATACTTAGAAGATTTTCCCGGGCAACAAGATGTGTTGCGTTACACTTTAACAGCAACCGCTCCTGAAACCAAAGACAATGACTTTACCTGGAAAGATTTTCAAGCACGAAACAACAATGAATTGGTTGCCATTTTTGGAAATTTCATCAACCGAGTGGCGGTTTTGACCCATAAATATTATGAAGGCCGTGTGCCACAACCTTCCGATTTTAGGAATGTTGACACACAAACACTGAGTGAAATGAAAGCGTATCCTGCGGTGATAGGCAGTTCGATTGAGCGTTACCGCTTTCGCGAAGCACAGGGTGAACTTATGAATCTGGCGCGTTTAGGAAACAAATACCTTGCCGATGAAGAACCCTGGAAAACCATCAAAACCGATGAAGAACGCACCAAAACAGTGATGTATGTTGCTCTACAAATTGCCGCTTCATTGGCTGTTTTGAGTGAGCCGTTTATACCTTTTACTTCAGAAAAGTTGAAAAAAATACTAAACCTGAACGCTTCATTTGGGTGGAACGATATTTCAAAAAATTCTTCTTTACTGCAAACGCAACATCAAATTGGCGAAGCCGGATTGCTATTCTCAAAAATTGAAGACGAGCAAATCCAGAAACAATTAGAAAAACTGGAAGCGACCAAAGCTTCCAACAAAACAGAAAAATCAACTTCAGAAAAACCGAAACTCATGCCACAAAAAGAGACCATCACCTTTGACGATTTCACCAAACTCGATATGCGTGTAGGCACCATTATCGAAGCAGAAAAAATGCCCAAAGCAGATAAATTACTGATATTAAAAGTAGATACAGGCCTCGATGTACGCACCGTGGTTTCAGGCATTGCTGAAAGTTTCACTCCTGAAGAAATCATTGGCAAGCAAGTTACTATTTTAATCAACCTCGCGCCCAGAGCCCTGCGCGGTGTGGAAAGCCAGGGAATGATTTTGATGACAGAAAATGCAGAAGGCAAACTCGTTTTCCTCAACCCGGATGTGGATGGTGTTGGAAATGGAATGACGATTAATTAAAATCGGCGTAATCTGCGGGCTACCATTTTCTACCGCAGATAAGCACAGAAAAATATAACCCATTGCTCAAAATCGCCTACCATCCCATTTACAAACACCCGCTTCCGGAAGGACACCGTTTCCCGATGGAGAAATATGAATTGATCCCGCAGCAACTATTGCACGAAGGCAGCTGTACTCCTGAGAACTTTTTTGACCCCGGAATTCCCGATGAAAAAGACATTCTAGCGGTTCACACCAAAGCATATTTCAACGACCTCAACACCCTTAACCTCACTAAAAGTGCTGCCCGAAAACTTGGTTTTCCTTTATCGGAATCATTGGTAAAACGCGAGAGCATCATCACACAAGGAACCATCACTGCCAGTAAATTTGCTTTGGAACACGGTATTGCAATGAATATTGCCGGTGGGACGCACCATGCTTTTACTAACCGGGGTGAGGCTTTTTGTTTATACAATGATCAGGCGATTGGCGCCCGGTATATGCAGAACAATGGCCTCGCCAAAAAAATCCTCATTGTTGATCTCGACGTGCACCAAGGCAATGGAACGGCAGAAATTTTTCAAAACGACCCTTCGATATTTACGTTTTCTATGCATGGTGCCGGCAACGACGGTAATCTACAAATCGGGACAAGTAAAGATGCTTTTGGATATTCCCTCTCTTATTACAATGGTGATTACTTGGCCACTTTTGCCCCCTCTTATAACGCAATGAGTGTAACTGGAACAACAGGGGTTCCGGCAAGCCAAAACGAACTTTATAATGGGA
>DAINOA010000091.1:0-8545 GCA_036735625.1 Planktosalinus sp.
TTTGCCCCAAATTTTATCCCAAAATCTACCCCCTGGGAATATGTGGTGATCGAAAAAAGTAATGAAAATAGAATAATTGATAGTCGTTTCATAGTTAAAAATATTTGTGTTTGTTCAACAAATATAGTATTCTCCCTTTTGATATTTTATTAAAAGATATATAAATTAATGAGATGCTTCCATTATTTTTACAAAATGAAATGGGAACAGGCTTTAAAGGATTACCAAAATTACTTACGCATTGAACGCGGTATGTCTGAAAATACGCTTGTCAATTATTCCTTTGACATAAAAAAATTAATGAGATGGCTCGATAAGAATCAAATTCAAGTTTCACCATTAAAAATCGATGAAAATCAGGTTCAGGAATTTATCTATCAACTAGCCAAAACGGTTAAACCTCACACACAAAGCAGGGTCATTTCTGGCTTGAAGGGGTTTTTTAACTACCTTATCTTTGAGGATTACCGTAAAACAAATCCTTTAGAATTGATTGAGTCACCTAAAACCGGTCGTAAATTACCGGATACGCTTTCTCAGAATGAAATTGACACACTTATCAAAACCATTGATTTAAGTACTGCTCAAGGCGAAAGAAACAGAGCGATACTGGAAACACTTTACAGTTGTGGGCTGCGGGTTTCAGAATTAATCAACATAAAAATGTCTGATTTGTTTTTTGATGAGGGTTTTATTCAGGTAACCGGAAAAGGAAATAAACAACGGTTTGTTCCCATCGCAAAGAGTACCATAAAGTACATTACTATCTATAAAAAGGAAATTAGAATTCACGAAAACCCAGTAAAAGAGCATCAGGATATTTTATTTCTCAACCGAAGAGGTAAAAAACTCTCCCGGGCAATGATATTCACGCTCATCAAACAACTCGCTGAAAAAGCAGGAGTGAGAAAAAACATCAGTCCACATACCTTCCGGCATTCCTTTGCAACGCACCTTTTAGAAAACGGTGCCGACCTAAGAGCTATTCAGCAAATGCTAGGACATGAAAGCATCACCACTACTGAAATTTATATGCACGTGAATAGAAAACACCTTAGTGAGGTTTTGATGAAGTATCACCCAAGAGCAAAAAAAAACAGTTGAAAAAATCAACTGTTTTTTATAAGAAATATAAATCTAAGTTTATTGAGTGAGTCTCTTAAAAACAAATCGGGTTATAAAAATACCTTGTCCATCTCCCTTACCTGAATCACTTTCAACACCACTGGTTACAAAAGCCAGTTCCCAACCATCAGCTCCATAAGTATTTATCATGGAAGCTAAAAGAGCATCATTACTGGCAATGTTTTGAAAATTAATTCCTGCCAAAGAAAAAAAGTTTAAAAGATTTGTTTCTCTAAAGTTATCAATTTTGTTTTCTTTTCGTTTACTGGAATCCTTTTCTCTGCCCTGGGAATCATCAGAAAGCATTTCAAAATCTCTGGAATCATTATTTTCAATAAGTCTAGAACGACCTAAACCTGCAGGAACAATAGATTCAATACTGGTAACAATTTTGTACTCATAATTTTGTGCTTTCATATCTGTAAAAAATATGCACAATAAGATAAAGGTTAAAAAAATTATTTTTTTCATAAGAGGTAATTTAGTAAATGGATTATGATTAGCGTGAATAATTTGGTGATTCTTTAGTAATATATACATCGTGAGGGTGACTTTCATTAATTCCCGATGCGGTGATGCGTATAAATTTTCCGGTATTTTGAAGGGTTTCTATATCTTTCGCTCCACAGTAGCCCATACCGGCACGAAGCCCTCCAATAAACTGAGTCATACTTTCAGACAGATCACCTTTGTATGGCACCCTTCCCACAATTCCCTCGGGAACCAGTTTTTTAATATCGTCCTCAACATCTTGAAAATAGCGATCTTTTGAGCCGTGTTGCATAGCTTCCACAGAGCCCATCCCTCGATAGGATTTAAATTTTCTTCCTTCATAAATAATAGTCTCACCGGGGCTTTCTTTAGTACCGGCAAGTAATGAGCCTAGCATCACAGAATCTGCACCGGCAGCAATGGCTTTGGGAATATCACCCGTATAACGTATTCCGCCATCTGCAATAACTGGTACACCGCTGCCTTTAATCGCTGCGGCAACTTCCAACACTGCAGAAAATTGAGGAGCTCCCACACCGGCTACCACTCGTGTTGTACATATAGATCCCGGGCCAATCCCCACTTTAACTGCATCTGCTCCGGCTTTCACCAAGTATTTTGCAGCATCTGCTGTAGCGATATTTCCCACTACTACATCAAGTTTTGGGAATTGTGCCTTAACCTTTTTTAATACATCAACCACTCCTTTAGTGTGACCGTGTGCAGTGTCTATAATAACAGCATCAACCCCGGCATTGACAAGTGCTTCGGTACGTTCCATAACATCCGGTGTAACACCTAGAGCTGCTGCAACTCTTAACCTTCCATATTGGTCTTTATTTGCAATGGGTTTTTGAGAAAGTTTTGTAATATCTCTAAATGTGATAAGCCCCACCAAGCTATTATCTTCCTTCACAACAGGGAGCTTCTCGATTTTATGTTTTTGCAAAATAATTTCAGCTTGTTCTAACGAGGTTCCCTCAGAAACTGTGATGAGTCTCTCAGAGGTCATTACTTCGCTGATGGGACGTTTATTGTTTTTTTCAAATCGCAAATCGCGATTGGTTACAATTCCTATGAGTTTATTGTCTTTATCTGTGATGGGAATTCCTCCAATGCTGTATTCACGCATCACGTTTTTAGCATCCCCTACTACCGCTGTTATAGGAAGTGTCACCGGGTCGAGAATCATACCACTCTCAGCGCGTTTTACTTTTCTCACTTTTCCCGCTTGTTGTTCAATGGTCATATTTTTGTGAAGTACACCAATTCCTCCCTCTCGGGCAATGGCAATGGCCATGGCGCTTTCAGTAACGGTATCCATCGCTGCCGAGATAATGGGAACATTAATGGTTATGTTTTTTGTAAACTTTGTTGAAATTGAAACTTCGCGAGGTAATACTTCAGAATAAGCCGGCACCAGAAGTACGTCATCATAAGTGAGACCCTCTCCAAGTATTTTGTCAAGATGTGCAGTCATCGCAATTAGATTTTAATTGCGTGCAAATATACTATAATAAATTGGGTTATCGGTCTGTACTTTAAATATGTTACTGCTTATTTTACAATGAGCTGTTTAACAACTTGAGTCTTTGACCCTTTTATAAATACCATATAACCGGCTTTTGCCAAATTACTTAAGTCCATATTAATTGTTTCATAAGGTATTTCATAATTAAAAGTTTTAACTAAACGTCCCACCATATCATAGATACTTACCGTTTCAATATTCTGCAAATGGGGATTTGAAATATGAACAACATTTAATGCCGGATTTGGATAAAGTACTAAATTTTGAAGATTCTCTTCACCCTCTAGACTCAACAATGAATCAATAAAGATTTTAAAGGTATTTAATGTAGAATTACCTCTGTCATCTCTGGCAATTACTGAAATCGTATGAATTCCTTCTCCTAAAACCGTTCCGGGTGCCGGAGATTGAAAAAAATCATTCACGGGAAAAGTACAATTATCTAAAGCAGAAATGATTCCCTCGGCAAAAAAATCTGGCAAAACAAAGTTTAACGGACTTGGAGGCAAATCAACAAATTGGTCATCAATCCCTAAAATTTCAGGACCTTGATTATCAATTACCGATACATAAAAGCTGCAAGAAGTACTATTACCAGAGCTGTCAACAGTTGTGTATGTTACCAAAGTGGGTTCATCTATATGAGAACAATCAAAAGTATCAAAATCGATATAGGACTGTTCAATGCTACAGTTATCAGTGATTTGAAAACCAAAAGTTTGAGGATTCAAAAAAGCAAACCCCTCCTCATTAAGTGCTAGTGTTATTTCAAAACAAACCATCTGTGGTGCAAATTCATCTTCAACTATAACGAGTGCTTGGCAACTACTGCTGTTTCCGGAAGTATCAATTACCGTCATAGTCACCAGGTTTTCACCTAAATGCTCGCAGGTAAATTCATAAATATCTAACGAAATACTCTCTATAGCTACATTATCAAAAGAGCCGTTGTCAATCATTAAAGTTGTAATAGTTGCAATACCGTTTTCATCTAATTGAATGGTAATTTCTTCAACGCAAATTGCTGTAGGCGGCTCTGTGTCCAAGGCTTCCAAAGTTAAAAATTCACCTCCGGTCAAAAGAGTTGTCCCGTGAATATTTGTTGCAAATGCGCTAAAATAATAGGTTGTACTAGGTTCTAAATTTTCTAATGATACGGTCATGTTTCCGGTTGAACCTGAAACCAGTGTCATATTAGAATCTGGATTGGGAGTTGAGCCATAATAAAAACCTCTTTCAATTATGGATGCTCCTCCATCTGAACTAATGGTTGCTTGAATAGTCGCGGTTTCTGATGAAATATCTGAAACAAATAAATCATCAACAACAGGTGGCGTTTGAGACACCAATGTGGTAATAAAATTTGGCAAACCCAACTGAGCCGAAGCTCCTCCTAAGGATTGACCGTTCAATTGAAAAGTAGCAGCACTTCCTTGATGATTGGGCGAGTGAATCACATCCAAAGCAAGTGCTCCATACCTGCTTGAATAAATTTTACTATCAGGGGCTATTTGCAATGCTCCTGTTGCTGTATTACTGTATGTATGCACGCTTGATTGAATTTCGCTAACTGTTGTACCGACATACAGATCATATTGTTTTACTCCCATTGAGCTAAAAGCCGAAATATATAAAAACCTGTTATTGGGTGAAAACTCAGCTCCGTATGCGGCATAAAGCGGAAAATGAAGTGAGTTTGAAACAACCCCTGTAGCATTGTCAAAATCACTAATATTGAAATGATTATTTATGTAAGAGGTTCTAACAAGTTTATTTCCTAGGTTATTAAATTTAATAAAACCAATATCTCCATTATTACCCGAGGGTGTTCCCGTGCTGGAAATAACTGGATTTTCAATATCCAAACCATCGCTCGTCACTTTATAAGCATAATAGTTTGAGGTTCCGCTTTTATGAAGTAACACCCACCAAAAAGTTCCATCAGAAGAAGGCGTTGCCTGAATGTACTCTCCAGTTCCATATAAAACAGGGATGGCTTTCGCATCAGGCTCAATATCACCCAAACCTTCATTCAAGTTCATGTCGATTATTGAATAAAAAACATTTGAATTTATATAAGCAGAAACTGTAAATAGGTAAAACAAATCACTATTAGATGGATGAGGAACAATTATAGCAGATTGAGCACTAGAAGGGTCACCGCCCAAACCGTCTTGACTGTTTGGCATAATAGTGTGTTCCTTAGTATAAACTTGAATTCCATCAGTATAAAAAAGAAGTTCACCATTTTCATCTGAAAGTGTTGCGGTTCCTTCAAGGGTATTAATTTGACCATCTAAAAGCACAGATGGCGGAGTGGTGCTAAAGTCCAAACCCGCGTGCGTTCCAAAATACCATTTCTTCCCTTCATTTTGAGCAACAAGTGTTTGCTGGAAAAGAAATAAGAGTAGAAACAGTAAAGTGACTACTTTAAAATAGGATTTTTGATCGTTATATGTAAATTGTCGTTTCATAAGTATATTATTTAGATTTGAAAGCATAAAATAGTTTGCAAATCATCTTCTCAAAATTGAGGATTATAACTTATAGGGTAATTACAACAAAGATGAATGGTTCTGTAAAATAGAGTCCGGCTAATGTCTTGGTCTCTTATAATTATTGAAGGGTTTCATAGGTTGTAGGTTTTGCGGTTGTACATTAATATGTTTGGGTTTAAAAAAGTCATTTTATAAAAAATTTTATCATTCATTAAAAAAACTTTTAACAAATTAATATAAAATATTTTTAAAATTAAGCTTAAATACCATTATTTTAGATTAAATGTATTTTTATGTAGGATTTTACCTATTTTTGATAAATTGAACTTTAAATCGTATTTTCAAAAAAAAGTTAATGTTTTTGGAAGTGAAATGGGATTATTTAATTTAGCACTTCAAAATTTAAATTATGTTAAAAAATATTACCTTTCTTTTTGTCTGCTTCGTTTCAATCTCTCACGCGCAAGTTCCTTTTCAAAACAATCAACACAAATTTGATGATTTTACCTATCGCCAAGGGGATAATCAACGCACAGCCTCCGGGAATCCCGGTCCGGATTACTGGCAAAACGGAGCTGATTATGTTCTAGCTGTAGAACTTGATGATGTAAATAATACAATTACAGGAAATGTAACAATTACTTATCACAATAACAGTCCGGAACCACTCAACTTTGTTTGGATTCACCTTGAACAAAACAGATATAAAAACGATTCAAGAGGTGCATTAACCACTCCTATTCAAGGATACCGTTTTGACGGTGATCTCGATGGAGGCTACACAATATCAAATGTGAGTGCTATAAACGGTCGAACAAATTCCTCAAAATATTTGATTACAGACACGCGTATGCAGGTTTTCTTTGAAGAACCCATAACCCCTAAGGGCGGTAAAGCGACCATAAGTATGAATTTTAGTTATAAAATTCCCGGAAAAGGTCTTGACCGAATGGGACGTCTTGATGTTGAAAAAGGCACCATTTTTTCCATGGCTCAATGGTACCCTAGAGTGGCTGTTTTTGACAACGTGATAGGATGGAATTCTGAGCCATATCTTGGCGCCGGTGAATTTTATTTGGGTTATGGTGATTTTGATTACAAAGTAACCGTTCCTTTTGACCATATCGTGGTTGGATCTGGCGCTCTTCAAAATGAAAAAGAAGTATTACCTGTCACACTCCAAAACAGAATGCGGCAAGCTGAAAAAAGCGATAAAACAGTTCATATCATAAAGCCCGAAGAAGTAGGAAACACTCAAATAACAAGGCCTAAACAAAGTGGCAAACTCACCTGGCACTTTAAAATGGAAAATACCCGTGATATTGCTTTTGCTTCCTCTAAAGCATTTATTTGGGATGCTGCACGAATAAATCTGCCTGACGGAAAAAAAGCTATTGCGCAATCTGCCTACCCTCCAGAAAGCAATGGAGACAACGGCTGGGAACGATCAACTGAATACACAAAAGCTTCCATTGAATTTTATTCAAACAAGTGGTATCCATATCCATATCCTGCAGCAGTAAACGTAGCCTCAAATGTGGGTGGTATGGAATATCCCGGTGTTTCTTTTTGTGGTTATAACCGAAAAGGTGCCAGACTCTGGGGCGTTACAGACCACGAATGGGGTCATATGTGGTATCCTATGATTGTGGGTTCCAATGAAAAAAAACATGTTTGGATGGATGAAGGCTTTAACTCATTTATTAATTATTACAGCACAAAAGCATTCAATAATGGCGAGTACCCTGCAAGACTTGGAAGAGAAGCTATTGTGGCCTATAATCAAAACCCAAACAGAGAACCTATTTCTACACACCCAGATATTGTTCAAAGTAGTAATCTGGGCATGACCGCATACTTCAAACCCGCTTACGGTTTGTTCATGTTGAGAGAATATATACTTGGACCGGAACGATTTGATAATGCTTTCAAGTCATATACAGAAGCCTGGGCATACAAACACCCACAACCCAATGACTTTTTCAATCACATGGAAAACGTCTCTGGGGAAGATTTAAACTGGTTTTGGAAACATTGGTTTTATAGCAATGACAATATTGACCTTGGCATAGAAGCCATTGATGCTGTGGGAAGTGATTATTTATTAACCTTTGTAAATAAAGGGTTTCCGTTTCCTCTAAAGTTTGAAGCCACTTATGAAGATGGTAGCAAAGAACGAAAAGAACTCCCCGTAGAAGTTTGGCAAAGAGGCAACCGCTGGATATATTTACTAAAAACAGATAAAAAATTAAAACAAATACAAATAGACCCCGATAAAATTACAGCAGATATAAATCCTGCTAATGATGTTTTTAATCTGGAGTAAGCCTCAATAAAGTATTTTAAAATAATAAAAGTCTGCTTAAAAGCAGACTTTTTTATTGGAGCTATTTCAAAATGAAATACTTACAAATTTTAACACAATTGCTATTTAAATTTAATCTAAATAACCTTGGTCAATCAATTCTTTGGTTTTATTTTTGCGCTTGAAATAAAATACTATTTATAACAAGTCTAAATAAAAACAATGAACAAAATACTAACCATTGCAGGTGCTGCGCTACTCTCTTTTTCAGGATTTGCACAAGTTGAAACTGAAAATGATACAATTAAAAAAAATAAAGAACCTGAATCCCTCAACGAAATAATTCTTTCCAGTAATATCCTGGGAAGTAAATTTGAGGTAAAAAACAGAACCGGTTCCGCTTACTATTTATCTCCTCAGGATTTACAGCAATTTGGCTACACAGATGTCAACAAGGTTTTAAGAGCCGTTCCCGGTGTCAATCTTTTTGAAGAAGATGGATTTGGTTTACGACCCAATATAAGTTTACGAGGAACTTCACCGGAAAGAAGTTCAAAGATAACCTTAATGGAAGACGGTGTTTTAATAGCACCT
>DAINOA010000092.1:0-8375 GCA_036735625.1 Planktosalinus sp.
CGTTGATAGGTCATAGGTGTAAAGGCAGTAATGTCATAGCCGAGTGATACTAATAACCCGTAAGCTTATGTACACCGCCTCCTGCCTGTTGCAAGACAGGCAGGGAGCTAACTCTTTATAAGCTAAAGTTTATTTTCTATATTTTCTAGTATTGTTTTTTTCTTTATGTTAAGATATTGTCCCGCTTTGCGGGAAGTTTCAAGTTTAATGTTTCAAGTTCAAAGTTTAAGAACCTGAAACCTGAAACAAACAAACCTGAAACCAACTATTAAGGTGGCTATAGCAACGGGGCTCACCTCTTACCATTCCGAACAGAGTAGTTAAGCCCGTTAGCGCAGATGGTACTGCTATCCAGTGGAAGAGTATGTCGCCGCCTTCTTTTAAAACCCTTCATCTAACGATGAGGGGTTTTTTATTTTATATACCTGAGATAAAAAATATAATACCCGTTAAAACTTTGTGAGAGGCTTTTTTATCACTCTCTTTTATAGCACTTAGTTTCGAATATATTAAAAGATTTGTAAGTTTTTAAAAATTTATTTATATTCATAGACAATTTAAAATTTTATATTATGAAATTGAAAACTACTCAATTAATTGCTTTTTTCTTAATAAGTGTAATAGGCTTATTTTCTACGTTGGAAGCACAAGAACGCATTGCTGTGATTCAGTCACCAAATGTTGTTTTATTGGACCCTATGACCGGGGACATTATAGACCCCTCCTTTATTGTATTAGATGGAGGAACACCTAAAGCTCTGATTCAAGTGGGGGATGAAATATGGATATCATATCAAATAGGAGATAAAATAGAACGATATGACTTAGAAGGTAATTTATTAAGCACAATCGAAGGAGGCTTGGACAACATCAAAGGGATGGCATTAATCAATGAAAGCGAGGTGTGGCTTACAAATGCCGGTACTCAAAATGGAGCTCCGGGAGATGCAATCATTCGATTTGACTTAGATGGGAACAATCTTGGATTCTTTTTAACAGATGGGATATCTTCATTTGATATTGTTGACAATGGTGATGGCGAAGTTTATATTTCCTATATTGGAACCAGCACTACCAAAATAGAAAGAAGGGATTATGATGGAAATGTTCTCGGAAACATTCTTGAACCGGGGGTGGTTAATTTTATACAACAAATAGCAATTGAAGAGCCCGGGGTAATACTAGCTGCTGTTTTCAGTATAATTAATGGAGGAAATCAAAATGGCTTATACCGTTTTTCTGAAACAGATGGCTCCATACTTGACTTCTGGAATGAAGGTAATTTAAGAGGTGTGGCAAAATTAGGTAACGGTGAAATTCTTTGGACAAGTGCGGCAGGAGTTCACAAGCTGGATCCTGCAACGGGAATCAGTACTTTGATTTCTGGAGATTCAGGGCAATATTTTGGAAGATTAAATCTAGATGGTTGTACTGCACCACCTGCTCCCACCGGTGATACCCAACAAACATTTGGAGAAGGTGCTACCCTTGCAGATATTGTTGTTGACCCTATTAATGTTACTTGGTTTGCCAATGAAGCTGATGCTCTTGCAGGTACAAATCCTTTACCCTTAAATACCCTTTTAGTTGATGGAGAAACATATTATGCAGTCAATATTGTAGCGGGTTGTTTGAGTGACCCTCTTGCTGTAACTGTTACTATTTCGCTTAGCTTGAATGATTTTGATAATTCAAACTTTAGTTTTTATCCCAATCCAACAAATGATATTCTTTACCTGGAATATAATAAAACTATATCTGAGGTAGTACTTAGTAATATACTAGGTCAAGTAGTTAAAGTACAAAAAGCAAATTCTAAAGCTGTTGAAGTAGATATGTCTTCATTATCAAATGCGACTTATATGGTAAAAATTGTTTCTGAAGGTTATTCAAAAACCGTCAAGGTAGTTAAACAATAATAAGAAAACGAATAAAAAAAAGGATCGCTTTAGGCGGTCCTTTTTGTTTTTATAATAAACCAATCTTTACTCAAACATTGATTTCATGATGGTTTTTATTCCTTTGAAAGCAAAAAAAACTGCGGCGATAGCAATAATAAGCCCTAAAGGAAAAAACAAATAGAATGTCGCGTTGTCTTTATTTAAAAATCCGAGAGTGATTACATAAGGCCCCACAAACATCAAGGGCAATGAAAGTGCCATATACTTGATGCCGGTCATTAATATTTCTTTGTTTGTATGCTTCATATTCTGGAGTTATTCATTTTTATTTGAAACCGAATGTATGGCATTTCGCACACTTTTATGTTGTTCTAAAAGTTGGCTTGCCTTTTCTCTGGAAACAGAAAGTTCTTTCATTAGCATTTGTATGCCACGTTCAACGAGTTTGTGATTGCTCAATTGCATATCAACCATTTTGTTGCCTTTTATTCTGCCGAGTAGTATCATTGTGGCAGTTGAAATCATATTTAATACCATTTTTTGAGCAGTTCCGGCTTTCATTCTGGAACTTCCGGTAACAAATTCTGGGCCTACAATCACTTCTATGGGAAATTGTGCAGTTTTGGAAAGAGGACTTCCTAAATTACAAGTTATACAGCCAGTAATGATATTATTTGCATTGCATTCTTTCAAAGCGCCTATCACATAAGGAGTTGTCCCTGATGCGGCAATTCCTATAACAATGTCATCCTCTGAAATATGATACTCTTTTAAATCTTCCCAACCTTGGGTGAGAGAATCTTCAGCAAATTCTACCGCTTTTCTTATGGCAGTATCTCCACCGGCAATGAGTCCAATGACCACATCGTGTGAGACTCCAAAAGTGGGTGGACATTCACTGGCATCGAGTATGCCCAGACGCCCGCTGGTTCCTGCCCCTATATAGAAAAGTCTTCCGCCTTGAGCTAATTTTTTAACAACAACCTTTGTTACTAATTCAATTTGAGGAAGGGCTTTCTCAACGGCAAATGCAACGGTATTATCTTCGCTATTGATGCTTTTGAGCAAGTCAGAAACTTCCATTTTTTCCAAATGGTCAAAGTTTGAATCTTGTTCTGTGGTTTTGATAAAATCCATTCAACAAAAATACACATTGTTATTGAACTGTATAGAAAAAGGTATAAGCTTCTGAAATTCTAAAATAACCTAACGGAAAATTATTCGGGTTTGTTTCATTAACAATATTTCCTCTCACTGTTGCAGGTTGGGTCTCAAAAGGACCGGCGGGAGCATCACCTTGTTGTAAAAGTGTAAATATGAAGTTGTAATTTTGCTCATTGATGCCATACAGGTTAAACCTCACATTGTCGCCGGGTTCAATATCTTCAACTAGATAATAACCAAATATCTGATTTCCGTTAAAAAATTCATCACTTATAGCGTCATAAATGTTTCCTTTTTCTGAAATTCCTTCAAAGAAATAATAATTTTCTAATTCGGCCGGGTCTGAAAAGAAGGCTTTTAATTCGATATCTTCACCCGAAAATCCTGCGTCATCTTTTTGCTCTACAAATTCGATAGGTGAACTTGAGAATAGAGTATTTGAAGCCTTGTAAATTTCGTTTTGATAAATAACTTCAAGGGTGTAAAGAATATTGGGTTCCGGATTTAAATCTGCAAAATAGTAGCCGTTTTCGCTGTGAGCGAAAGAAAAAACAGTTCCATCTTCATGAGTTACTGTTATAACAGCATCTGTTACAACGGGAATTTCTGTATCAAAAAACGGCGCAGTTGTAGTGAGTTTTACAAATGCTTGAGACAGGCCCGGGTCATCTGGGAAGGTATTGATGGAAGCTTCAATGACGAGCTTTGGCTCTGCTTCATTTAAATCCAAATCAATGACTTCCTCACAAGAAGTGAGTAATAAAACGAGTAAAGTTGGTATGATTTTAAATGCTTTCATTTTTTAAAATTTAAAATTGTAAGTTACTGCTGGAATGATTCCAAAAATGGAAAGCTTTACAGCTTCATTTCTGCCAATGTCTGTATTTTCTCTAAACGAAACCGATGCGGCGTTCATTCTGTTATACACATTGTAAATGCTAAAAACCCATTCACCTTGCCAGTTTCTATTTTTATTTTTGGATGGGATTAATGTAGCCGAAAGGTCCAAATGGTGAAAAGCCTGTAGCCTACTGCTGTTTCTTGCTTCAAAAGTGGGGACAACAATACCGTTGTACTCATATTGCCCGTTTGGGAAAGTGGCGGGCTGTCCTGTTTGAAAAATAAAATTAGCGCCAAAGGTCCATTTTTGGTTTAGTTCAAAACTTCCTGTTATAGAAATATCGTGGGTTTTGTCCCAAGCAGAATTGTACCATTCACCGTTGTTAATTCCAATTTCCTGTGGGGTTCTTCCCGATGTGCGTTGTTCACTTTTAGAAAGTGTATATGCAATCCAACCTTGTAATTTTCCGATATTTTTTCTGAATAAAACTTCCAGTCCATACGCTCTGGCTTCCCCTGATAGAAGTACTTGCTCAATAGAGTTATTAGCAATCAAATTGGCATCGTCAACATAATCTAATCTGTTTTTTACCTCTTTGTAAAAGGTTTCTACCTCCAGAGAGTACTTGTCAAAATTTCTGAAATACCCCGCAGCAACTTGGTCTGCGAGTTGGGGTTCAATATATTTTCCACTTGGAGCATAGACATCAAAAGGAGTGGGCGAAGTCGTGTTTGAAATTAAGTGGATGTATTGTGATGTTCGGTTATAACTCGCTTTAATTGATGATTTCTCATTTAATTCATAAGCAATTGAAAGGCGGGGTTCTAAATTTGCAAAAGAGGCAATGGTTTTTCCTCTAGAAATGGTTAAGGTATCTAGGGGAGTCGCTTTTTCATAAATATTTAAATTTTCATTGAAAAGTAGGGGGTTGTCGTTTTCATAAGTAAGCAAACCCGTTTGTCCCAATCTGTTGAACGTAGAAAACCGCAATCCCGCTTGGACAGCTATTTTGTCTGTTAATTGAATTTCAGCATCGAGATAGGCTGCATTCTCAAAAGCATATTTGTCATCCAATTTTTGAGGGTTAATTCCGGAGGTTTCTGATGTGGGGTTAATCTCACCCGGATTGAATTTGTAATAGATTGAATTGAGACCATAATTGAGTTGTAAACGATTTGAAATGTAGTGTTTGAAGTCATATTTCAGGTTAAAATTTCTGATACCGCTGTCAAAATCAAAGCCCACAAAGTTCAATGTGAGTCCATAATAATAATCTGAGTAAATGGCTGAAAGGTTTGAAAATAAATTATCAGAAAATAGGTGGTTCCATCTAAGGTTCAACGTTGTATTGCCAAAGGTGTTGCTGAAACTATCTGAAATTTCAAAAACATCACGACCAAAATACCCGGAAAGATACACGTTATTGTTCTCATTGAGTTTATAACTCAACTTGGTGTTTAGGTCATAAAAATAGGCAATATTATCATTGTCAAACAAGGGTAAAAATAAATGGGCATAACTGCTTCTTCCACCTAATAAGAAAGACCCTTTTTCTTTGACAATGGGTCCTTCAACCAGCAGTCTGCTGGCAACCAGTCCAATTCCTCCAGTGGCTTTGTATTCATTGCGGTTACCGTCTTTTTGATAAATATCCAGAACTGATGAAATTCTTCCGCCATAGCGTGCAGGAATTCCGCCCTTGTAAAGTTTCAGGTCTTTAATAGCATCCGGATTGAATACTGAAAAGAAACCAAAAAGGTGAGATGAATTGTAGAGCGTGGCCTCATCAAGAAGAATTAAATTTTGGTCTGCTGATCCACCTCTTACATTAAAACCACTGGCTCCCTCCCCGGCACTGGTGACTCCAGGCAAAAGCAACATCGATTTAATAACATCTGTCTCACCAAGCACCACGGGCATTTTCTTAATGGTGTTTATGGACAATGCATTCACACTCATTTGTGGATTTCTAATATTGAGATCTTCTATATCTTGTTTTATGACAACTTCATCAAGTGATACTGAAGATTCATTTAAGGCAATGTCAAGTCTCAGGTTTTCATTTAAATCTATTCTTGTAATCACCTCCTCAAAACCCAAACTACTGAAAACAAATTCATAGGTGCCTTCTTCGAGGGAAATGGAATAAAAACCATATTCGTTAGTAATGGTTCCGGTTTTTAATGAGGGGATTAAGATATTGACGCCAATAAGCGTTTCATCTGAAGCGGCTTCAGTAACCGTACCACTAAGGGTGAATTTTTTGGTTTGTGCGTTTAAAAAACCAAACAAAAGGAAACACAATGTGAGAGTAATAAGGTACTTCTTTTTCAATTTTCTTTTTTTGGTAAAATTAATATTTTAAGAGCATAATGGTGTTAATATAATCCTATCCTTTAATCGATATAGTAAAATAGATTAATTTTGGCACGGCTATTGAAAATAGCTTAATAAATAACCTTAAAACCGAATGTTATGAAAGCAAAACTCCTTTTTACAGCGCTATTTTTATTTTTGGCTCAGTTGGGATTCAGTCAAAATAAAATAGCAAGTTTGCAGGTAGAGTTTCAGCAAACCAGAGCCAATTATGTGTTTCAACTGGGTAATGAATCCTTCAATGTTAACAGCAATGTTTTAATTATTGATGATTTAAGCAGTGGTTTTCACCCTGTAGAGATCTTTGAATTTAGAAGAAACAGAAAATTTCTCATTTACAAAGGCGGTATTAATTTAGCTCGCAAATCGACTACATTAGCTTTTTTTAACAATGGCGATTTTGAAGTATTTGGTATTGAACCTTTCTTTTATGATGATGAAGTGGTAATAGAAGAAATACCTGTAATTTCAAATGAAATGTTTCAGCAATTGAAACGATCTGTAGAAAATGATTCTTTTGACTCCAGCCGACTGGATTTACTTGAATCTACCTTGAGAAATAATTTTTTTACATCTCATCAAATAAAAGAATTGATGACACTTTTGTCTTTTGATTCAGGAAGACTTCAGTTTGCTAAATCTGCTTATTTAAGAGTAGTTGATCCTGAAAACTATTTTGTTGTGAGAGACTCTTTTACATTTTCCAGCAGCAAATCTGCATTGACAAAATATATTGATTCACTTCCCTCTAATTAAAAGAAGTATTTATGTCATAAAAAAGGCTGTCTGATTTTTATCAGGCAGCCTTTTTGTATTCTATCATTTTAGTTTCTCTAAAATAGCATTGAAGAGTTTATTGGGTCTAAGTGCATTTTCAGTTAAGCCGGGTTCTGGATAATAGTATCCTCCAATGTCAATAGAACTACCCTGAATTTCATTGAGTTGGTCAACGATTGTATTTTCATTTTCTTTCATTTCTTTTGAAATCACTTGAAAGAGCTCTTTAAGGTCTAAGTCTTTACTTTGCTTTGCCAGTGCTTCAGCCCAGTACAAAGCGAGATAAAAATGACTTCCTCTATTATCGATTTCTCCGGCTTTTCTTGAGGGAGATTTGTCGTTTTCAAGGTAGTTTTCAGTCGCTTCATCGAGTGCTTCAGCAAGTACAAGTGCTTTTTGATTGTTGTCCTTTTCGCCAAGATGCTCCAAAGAAACACCCAATGCTAAAAACTCGCCCAGCGAGTCCCATCTTAAATGATTTTCAGTTAAAAATTGGTCAACGTGTTTTGGTGCAGAACCACCGGCACCGGTTTCAAAAAGTCCTCCACCATTCATCAATGGAACAATCGATAGCATTTTTGCACTGGTACCCACTTCAAGTATGGGAAACAAATCTGTCAAATAATCACGAAGTACATTTCCGGTAACTGATATAACATCTTTACCGGATTTTATTTGTTTTAACGAAAATAAAGTGGCTTGTTCAGGATTCATTAACTGAATATCAAGCCCGGAGGTATTGTGGTCTTTGAGATAAAGATTCACTTTATTGATGATTTGTGCATCGTGAGCTCTTTTTTCATCCAACCAAAAGATGGTTGGATTGCCGGTTTCCCGTGCTCTGTTAACAGCTAGTTTTACCCAGTCTTGAACTGGAGCATCTTTAACAGTACACATTCTCCAGATGTCACCTTCTTCAACTGTATGTTCCATTAAAACTTTACCGGAAGCATTGATTACCTGAACTTTTCCATTTGCTTTTATTTCAAAAGTTTTATCGTGAGAGCCATATTCTTCTGCTTTTTGTGCCATCAAACCCACATTGGAAACACTCCCCATTGTAGTTGGATCAAAAGCACCATTTTTTTTACAAAAATCGATAGTTGCTTGGTAAACAGAGGCATAACTGCTGTCTGGAATGACTGCTTTGGTGTCCTCAGGATTTCCTTGTGCATTCCACATTTTTCCTGAAGTGCGAATCATCGCCGGCATCGAAGCATCGATAATCACATCACTGGGTACGTGAAGGTTTGTGATTCCTTTATCTGAATTGACCATTGCCAGTGATGGACCCTTTTCATAACATTGTTTGATGG
>DAINOA010000093.1:0-8232 GCA_036735625.1 Planktosalinus sp.
TCTTTGTGAGAAATAATTTTACTCATAAACAAACTATTTTTTATAAATTACTAATTCACCCTGTCTCCATGTCTCCCCATCACCAAGTCGTCAAATCAAAGCTCAATACTTTCTCCAATATCAAGCAACATCAAATCTTTCCCTGCGTCATAAAATTTGCGTTTGGCTTCTTCGTGGTCGATTTCTATATAACCAAAAGTGTCATAATGACAACCTATTATTTTATCACACTCCACAAAATTTGCAGCGATGATGGCATCCTCTACACCCATAGTAAAATTATCACCTATGGGCAAAATAGCAATATCAAGTTTGGTGTGCATCGGGATGAGTTTCATATCCATTGTGAGTGCTGTATCGCCGGCAATGTAGATGTTTTTATGTTCGCCTTCAATCACAAATCCGCCGGGCTGTCCTCCATAACTTCCATCAGGAAAAGAGCTGGTGTGAATAGCATTGACATATTTTACTTTTCCGAAATCAAATTCCCAACTTCCCCCGAGATTCATAGGGTGCACAGTAATTCCTTTGTTTTCATAATGTGTTGTGATTTCAAAATTACTTACAATCACTGCTCCTGTGTTTTTGGCAATCGCTTCAGCATCCAATGTATGGTCTTGATGTGCATGGGTGAGTAGAATATAGTCTGCTTTTATGTCATTGATATTTATTGTTCCATTTACTAAGGGGCTTCCGCTAATAAAGGGGTCAACGAGAATGTGTTTTCCTTTAATTTCGATTGCAAAACTGTTGTGTCCAAAGTATTTGATTTTCATCTTTAAGGTTTTAATGTTTACGTTTTAAAGATACTAAAATCAAAAAGGAGAAGTCTAAAAATTGTTTAAAAAATGCAAATTACAAAAAACAAGACTGCAAACAGGAAGGTGCTTAAGGCTACTTTTTTAAGTTCAGAATCAAGGGCTGCGGGGTTTCTGTTTATCTTAACAACACTATAATGCTTTAGAAGAGGAATAAAAGCAAGCAAGGGTAAAAACTGCCAAAACTTAACACCCGAAAAATAAAAATATAAAAAGGCTGCAGCATAAGCTCCAAGCAATAAAAAAGCATGGTATTTTTTGGCATTTTTTTCACCAAGTAAAACTGGGATTGTAATTTTACTGACTTTCTTATCAGAAATGCGATCTCGCATATTGTTTAAATTCAAAACCGCCGTGCTGAGTAATCCAATGGTTATTGCGGGAAAAACAATCATTAATGAAAGTTGCTGAACATATAAAAAGTAACTTCCCAAAACGGAAAGAAGACCAAAGAAAACAAAGACAAACACATCACCCATCGCCCGGTAACCATAAGCATTTACACCCACTGTATATTTTATTGCTGCTATAATAGCTGTTATGCCCAATAGCAAAAATAAAACAATATACCCAAGGTTTTCAGTTCCAAAGGATACATAAATCAAAACTATAGTAACTAAAAGCGTGAGAATTGTTGTAATGATTATTCCTTTTTTGAGTTCAGCTTCTGTGAGCAATCCGCTTTGTAAGGCGCGTTTGGGACCCACTCGCTCGTCATTATCGGTTCCTTTCACACCATCTCCATAATCGTTTGCAAAGTTTGATAGCACTTGAAAGCCAAGTGTGGTAAGCAATGCCAAAATAAAGATGGGAAGTTCAAATGCGTTTTCTCGAAATGCCAGAGCAGATCCCACTATAATGCCGGAGAATGATAAGGGGAGTGTGCGTAAACGGGCAGCATTGAGCCAGGCTTTGGTTTTTGACATACTAAAAATTCAAGTACAATATTAATTAAATAAAATCATTTAGTTAAAAATCTCGACAAGAAGTTCTTTTAACAAATCACCATCATTCACCCCGGCGGCACCCACACCTTTACTTTTCATATCTGTTTGACGAAGTGCCGCCAATATACCACTCACCTTTTTCATGGGATAATTTGATGCGGCCATTTGATAATCTTTAACAAAATAAGGATTTAAACCCAATTCTTTGGCTGCTGTATTTTTATTTGGCAAGGCGTGGTATTTTAACAACTTGGAGAAAAAACTGTAAAGCAAAGCCACGGTCATCACCAGTGGGTTGTCTTTGGGGTTTTGAGCAAAGTAGTTGATAATTCTAAAAGCTTTATTTATGTCTTTACTTCCAATGGCATTTTGCAATTCAAAATTGTTAAAATCTTTGCTAATTCCAATGTTTTGTTCGATTAATTCAGGTGTAATTAGCTGTTCGGGCTTTAGGATTTGCGTGAGTTTATCGAGTTCGTTTGAAATTTTACTCAAATCATTTCCCAGAAATTCAACAAGCATTTCAGCTGCCTTTGGCGAAATCTGATATCCTTTGGAAGCCAATGCTTTTGAAATCCAGGGAGCAAGCTTGTTTTCATACAATTTTTTTTCATCGAGAATAACACCGTTTGCTTTAATTGTTTTATAGAGGCTTTTTCGTTTATCAATTTTCTTGTATTTATAACAAATCACAAGTAAAGTAGTGAGTTGAGGGTTTTTACAATAGGCTTCGAGATTATCTATAGTTCGGGCTAATTCTTGTGCTTCCTTCACGATAATTACCTGTCGGTCTGCCATCATGGGGTAGCGCTTTGCGTGGCTCACAATGTCATCTATAGAGACATCGCGTCCATAAAGCACCATTTGGTTAAATGCTTTTTCATCTTCAGAAAGGATATTTTTTTCGATATAATCTGAAAGAAAATCAATAAAATAGGGCTCTTCACCTGTGAGTAAGTAAATGGGTTTTATATCTCCGGATTTTATTTGATTTACAATGTGTTTTACTTCTTCCATTCAAAAAAAATTATGACTTTTGTGCTATGCAGCAACTTGATTTTCCCAAGTACCACTTTCGATTCAAAAGTAACGAAAATAAAATTTCCATCTTTGATGAAATTCGTAAAAAGTTTGTCATTCTCACTCCTGAAGAATGGGTGCGCCAACACGTGGTTCAATTTTTAATTTGTGAAAAACACTTTCCAAAAGGTCACATCAATGTTGAAAAAGAACTGTTGTTGAATCAAACCAAAAAACGCTATGATATTGTGATTTATAATACAGATGGAAGTATTTTTTTGGTAGTAGAATGTAAAGCACCCCAAATAGTTATCTCTCAGGACACTTTTGATCAAATTGCTCGCTATAATTTAAGTTTGAATGCTACCTTTTTGATGGTGACCAACGGTCTTTACCATTATTATTGCCAGCTGGATTATGAAAATAAAAGATATCGGTTTCTTGAAGAAATACCGCAATACCAATCTGTCAATTCTTAAAAAATGATGAATAAATCAATCATCTCACTACCTTTACTCTATTGAAAACAGCCGTAGTCATATTAAATTGGAATGGAAAAAAACTTTTGCAAGAGTTTTTACCTAGTGTTGTACAACATTCAGAAGCTGAAGCTGAAATATATGTTGTGGACAATGCCTCAACAGATGATTCTATTTTGTTTTTGGAAACCGAGTTTCCTGAAGTTAATGTCATAAAAAACGGTGAAAATTACGGCTATGCAAAAGGATATAATGAGGGTTTAAAATACATAGAAGCCGATTTGTATGTTTTGCTTAATTCTGATGTTGCTGTTACTGAAAACTGGCTACCTCCCATTATAGAACAGTTTAAAAACAATCCCAAAATAGCTGCTGCACAACCCAAAATCCTTGACTATAAAAACAAGTCTTATTTTGAATATGCCGGTGCAGCAGGTGGTTTTATAGATAAGTTTGGCTATCCTTATTGTCGAGGGCGCATCTTTTATAGCTTAGAAAAAGATGAGGGTCAATATGATGATATTTCAGAAATTTTTTGGGCCAGTGGTGCTTGTTTATTTGTGAGAAGCAATGCTTTTTATAAAGCCGGGGGATTTGATGAGGATTATTTTGCACATCAGGAAGAAATAGATTTGTGCTGGCGATTGTTTAATTTAGATTACAAAACCCTATTTGTAGGTGATTCAAAAGTCTATCATTTGGGGGGAGGTACCCTTAAAAATACAAATCCAAAAAAGACGTATTTAAACTTTAGAAATTCCCTTTTTAATCTTTTAAAAAACCTTCCTAAAAGAAAAATTATATCTGTAATTTTTATAAGAATGCTTTTTGATGGTATTGCAGGAATTCAGTTTATACTCAGCTTTAAGCTTTCTCATTTTATTGCCATCTTAAAAGCACATCTAAGTTTTTACATTAATCTTAAAAAATCACTACAAAAAAGAACATATACCTCAAAAAAAGAAAACTATTATAATCATAAATCAATTGTTTTTTCGTATTTTGTTAAACGAAATAAGTCATTTAACAAACTTTAAAGCAATAAACCTAAAAAATTGTTAAGTTCTTAAAAAATGGTTTAATAATTGATATTTTTGAAGAATCATTTAACTACATAAAAACCAATAATTATGAAAAAAATAATTGTATTTGGAAGTGTCGTTGCACTTCTTTTTTCTTCCTGTGTATCTCAAAAAAAATATGCAGAACTAGAAAACCAACACAAAAATACACAAGACCTTCTTAACACTGCAACCGTGAAATTAAACAGTTGTTTGGAAGAAAGAGCTTCGCTTCAGGCAAAAGCAAATTCATTAGAAAGTCAAGTAGCTTCTCTCAATGCTACCAACAAGGATTTAATTAGAAGTATTGGTGACTTTACAGATTTAACAAAAAAAGGTGCTGAAAACCTACAAAAATCACTTCAAAGTCTTCAGGAAAAAGATTTAACTATCAGAAAACTGAATGATGCTTTAACCCGAAGAGACTCTGTAAACCTTGCCTTGGTTCAAAGTTTAAAAGGAGCCGTGGGCAGTATGGATGACTCAGACATTGAAATCAGCGTTGAGAAAGGTGTGGTTTTTGTAAACATTTCTGATAAACTTTTATTCTCGAGCGGTAGTTACAATCTTACCAGCCGGGCAAAAGAAGTACTAGGAAAAGTAGCTCTAGTAGTTAAAAACAAACCTGATTTTGAATTTCTTGTTGAAGGTCATACAGATAATGTACCCATCAGCAGACCCGGAATTCAAGACAATTGGGATTTAAGTGTTCTTAGAGCTACAGCTGTTGTAAGAACGCTACAAAATGATTTTGGTGTTGACCCTGCAAGAATGACTGCCGGAGGTAGAGGTGAATATGTGCCACTTACCAGCAATGCAACTGCAGATGGCAAAGCTAAAAACAGAAGAACAAGAATCGTTGTATTACCAAAATTAGAACAATTCTATGAAATGATTGAGGAAGGTTTAAAAGACCCAGCAATCAACTAATTCTTAGAATTATAAAATATAAAAGAGTCCGGTTTATCCGGACTTTTTTATATCTCCAAACTACCTTTTCCTTCTCTGATCAAAACCGGTTCCCCTTGTGTCAAATCAATTACGGTTGAAGGAATATTACCTCCATAGCCTCCATCAATAACAATATCAACAAGATTATCCCACTTTTCAAAAATCAATTCGGGGTCTGTAGTGTATTCAATCACCTCATCTTCATCTCTAATAGATGTCGAAATAATGGGGTTTCCCAATTCTCTCACGATGGCTCTTGCAATGTTGTTATCTGGAACCCTTAGCCCTACTGTTTTTTTCTTTTTAAATACAGAAGGCATATTGTTATTGCCTTCCAAAATGAACGTATATGGTCCGGGTAACGAACGCTTTAATATTTTAAAAGTCGCTGTATCCATTTGCTTTACATAGTCTGAAACATTACTTAAACTTTCGCACACGAATGAAAAATTAGCTTTCTCAAGTTTTACACCTCTAATTTGTGCAATTCTTTCCAAAGCTCTGTTGTTGTTTATATCACAGCCCAAGCCATAAACCGTATCTGTGGGATAAATAATAATACCGCCCAAGCGTAGCACTTTCACAATTTCTGAGATTTGCTTTTCATTGGGGTTTTCTTCATAAAGTTTTAGTAGCCTCGCCATTACTTTCTAATTTTAAATAACATAAAAGACAAAGTTATTCGTTTAAAGAGAAAATTCTTGCCCCCAATGAAAAAATATACTTTTTTATTTTTAATACTTTTATTTGGAACGTTTTCTTGCAGCACAGATAAAGAAACCCCTGTCGATGAACCAAATGAAGTACTGGAAGCCGAAACACGACTTAATGTTTCTTATGGGTCACATCCTAGACAGGTCTTTGATTTATACCTCCCTAAAGGTCGCGCAAATGAAAAAACAAAAGTAATTGTCTTAGTTCACGGAGGTGGATGGACATCAGGTGATAAAAGTGATATGACTCAATTTGTCAACTATTTAAGGGAAAATCATCCCGATTATGCCATTGCTAATATCAACTATGTGCTTGCCGAAATTGGTGTTCCGGCATTTCCAAACCAGTTTTTTGATTTAGGGAGGGTCATTTCTCAATTAACTACACAACAAAATGATTTGCAAATTCAACCTCAGTTTGGATTGATTGGCACCAGTGCCGGGGCTCATATTTCGCTTATGTATGATTATGTTTATGACACTATTTCACAAATAAAATTTGTAGCAGATATTGTGGGACCCACAGATTTTACAGACCCATTTTATTCAGACGACCCAAATTTTCCTTTAGTATTGCAATTACTCACAGATGAAAGTGCATACCCTGCAGAAACAGACTTTGCAGTTGCTCTGAGTCCTGCACTTCAAGTTTCGGCTTCCAGTGCACCTACCATTTTATTCTATGGAAATCAAGACCCACTTGTGCCCTTGACAAATGGTCAATCACTGGCTTCAGCATTGAATGCTATGGACATTATAAATTCGTTTACCGTTTATGAAGGAGGTCATGGTGATGATTGGAGCCCGGCAGATGTATTGGATTTACAGCAAAAATTGGAAGGTTTCATTTTAACGCATCTTCCTATAGAATAAAAATTAACCATTCTTAGCTTTAAAACTTGAGGCTTTTTCTGTTATATAAGAAATTGTGGCTCCAAAAGTAGCAATCCCACAAACAATTAAAATAAAAGCGATTAACTTCCCTATGTTAGTCACCGGATAAAAGTCTCCATAACCCACTGTTGTGATAGTAATAAAACTCCACCACAAGGCATCTTCTGCGGTAGTGATATTCCCAACTTCTTGTTCTACATACAAAACAGCCGTGGTTGAAATCACTAAAATTGTAAAAGCGCAAAAAACTACAAAACCATAAAGTGATGCAGATTTATTTTTTAAAACAAACTCAATAAGAAATTTGATGGATTTAATGATTCTGAAAATCCTGAAAATTCTAAAGATGCGAATGAATCGGAACTCTGACACCAGCGGAATTGAAGACAGTAAATCAAGCCAACCCACCGTATAAAAATAGCGCCATTTATTTTTAGCTTGAAACAATTGACTCAAAAAGTCATACATAAAAATCAAACACAATATAAAATCAAAGTATTCAATCAATCGATACACTTCAGAATCTGTGGGAATAAAAAAGAGCAGTGACAGCAAAAGGATACTGAAAATTGACAGCAACATAATGATGATATTGGAAACACTCATATCAATTATTTAGTTTTTTAAAATAGTCAATTTTGCAAAACGTAACAATAGCTTTTTTAGACCGCCATTTTCAAAATTGATTTCAGCTTTTTTATCAGCTCCCACTCCTTCAAAATTGATGATTTTACCTTTTCCAAATCGCATATGTTCTACAATTGCGCCCACTTTTATATTACTATCAACCATACCCTTGCTTTCTGTTGAAGAATTTACAGGTCGCAATCTGCGCAATTTTTTCAATTGATCCTCACTTGGGCCTCTTGGAGGTGTACCATTAGAGGGTTTTCGAAGTCGTAGTTTGCTTTTGTCTATCTCGTCAAAGATATCAGCATCCAGTAAAGGTTTGTATCTGTTTTCAGTGAGTGGTGTTAGGTATTCAAGGTATTGTTCATCAATTTCTTCAATAAAACGGCTGGGCTCTGCATCGATTAATTTACCCCATCGGTAGCGGGTTTGCGCATATGTGAGATACGCTTGTTTTTCGGCCCTGGTTATTGCTACATAAAACAATCGTCTTTCTTCTTCAAGTTCAGCCCTGGTGTTCATACTCATCCCACTTGGGAAAAGGTCTTCTTCAAGTCCCACTATATAAACATAAGGAAACTCAAGCCCTTTGGCTAGGTGAATGGTCATTAAGGCAACGCGGTCTTCATCGCCTTTGTCATTATCGAGGTCTGTTGCTAAAGCGACATCTTCCAAAAATTCAGCCAGTGAACCTGTGGCTTCATCCAGTTCTTTTTGTT
>DAINOA010000094.1:0-8224 GCA_036735625.1 Planktosalinus sp.
TCTCTTATCTGTCTGTTCTTCCTCTCCCTAATTATTCATCAAATGATGATTTGAAAATTTAATTTTAAAAAATCCTCGTATGTGAATGAGAAGCCCCTTAATAAAGATAAATTCCAAACATAAAATCAATAAAATTCAAAAAATTAAAAAAATCTTATTGCCAAAGATTAAAACAATTAATTAAACACAGAATGAATTACATCCTGAATTCTTTTCAAGTCCTCTAAGGTGAGGTTTGATGCAGATGGCAAACACAATCCATTTTCAAAAAGAGTTTCTGCAACTTCACCCCCATAAAAGGGCGAATTGGCAAAAACCGGTTGCAAGTGCATGGGTTTCCACAGTGGTCTCGATTCAATATTTTCTTTTTCAAGTGCCAATCGCAAATCCTCTCTAGTGATTCCATTTGTCTTTTTGGGATTGATAAGCACACAACTTAACCAGTGATTGGAATGAAAATTCTCACTTGATTCTCTAAAGATACACACTCCATTAATTTTATCAAACAATTGTTTATAAAAAAAGTGATTTTGACGTCTTCTTTGGATGTGAGAGTCAAGCACTTGCATCTGTCCGCGACCAATACCTGCACAAACATTACTCATTCTGTAATTATAGCCAATTTCGCTGTGTTGATAATGAGGTGCCTCATCTCTGGCTTGGGTTGCCAGAAAAACCGCTTTTTCTGTAAGAATTTTATTCTTAGAGACCAAAGCACCACCACCTGAAGTTGTGATGATTTTATTACCATTAAATGATAAAATCGAAATAGCACCAAAAGTGCCACATTTTTTACCATTATACCTACTCCCCAATGCCTCTGCACTGTCTTCAATAACAGGAATTTCATAGTGATTTGCTATGCGAGTAACTTCTTCAACCTTATAAGGCATTCCATACAAATGAACAGCTATGATAGCTTTTGGTTTTTTTCCTCTCTTTATCCGGTCTTTTATAGCATTTTCCAAAGCAATTGGACACAAATTCCAGGTTTCGGGCTCACTATCGATAAACACAGGAAGTGCTCTCTGATAGACAATGGGGTTTGCTGAAGCTGAAAATGTCATACTTTGACAAATCACTTCGTCGCCTTGTTTAACACCTAAAAGAATTAACGCAAGATGCAATGCAGCTGTACCTGAACTTAAAGCCGATACATGATAAGGTTCATCATCAAAACATAAGTAAGTTGCCAAGTCGCTTTCAAAGCCTGAAACATTGGGACCAAGTGGAGCTATCCAGTTTGTCTCAAAAGCTTCGTTCACAAATGAAATCTCATTCCCACCCATATGTGGGGAGGATAAATAGATTTTCGGTTTTTTCATTTTTTCAATAGTCTTTAAATTTGGGGCGTGTCAAAATTACAAAATCAATTCTAAGATTGGGACTCATTTTTAGTTTTTGTAAAAAAGTAATTAGGGAAGAAATCAAATAAAAACCCGGATTATAAATAGTTGTATATTGATTAAAACTGAAATTTAAAAAATTTAAGTATTCTCTTTAATTTTTCCTTCAACACCCTCATAAAATGATTTGAGAATACTTATATCGTTGGAAAAATCACCGGTGGGATAAAAAGGATTGTGAATTTTGACCGTTTTGACACCATAATCAAAAGCAACACAAATGATGGGTACTTTAGCTTCCAAAGCCATATAATAAAAGCCCGATTTCCAGGTGTCCACTTTTTTTCGGGTTCCTTCAGGAGCAATTGCAAGTCTGAATTCCTCCCGATCCATAAATAACGCAACAACCTGTTGAACTGTGTTTTGATTTGATTTGCGATCAACAGGAGCTCCGCCCATCCATTTAAAATACCATCCAAAAGGAAATTGAAACAATTCCTTTTTTGCTATAAAATTAATTTGAAGGTTTAAAATTTTTCGTGCAAACGCACCCACATAGAAATCATGCCAACTTGTGTGTGGAACCACGATGACAATTGCTTTTTTGATATGGGGAGACATGTCTCCTTTAACCTTCCATCCCAAAAGTGTTGTAAAAATGAAAGATGCTAAAAAACGCATGACTATAGTTTTTTATAAAGGGTTTTAAGCTTTAGGGGGGTGATAACCTTTTTCCAGTCGGTTCCCAAGGCATTTTCCCAAAGTGGTTCCAGACTCATAGCAACTCTTATCATTGTATCAAATTGAGAGTCTGTCAAGTTCTTACAAATACCGGTTGGAATATGAATTTGATGCTTTTCAACCATCTCCTTAAAAAGAGCAACCCCTTCCGGATAAAATTCATCGAGATGATTAAACACGATACAGTTACCAATACCGTGTTTGGTACCCAAAACAAAGGAAAGTCCATAACTCAAAGCGTGGGCAACTCCCACTTGAGAATAGGCAATACTCATACCACCGTGCCAGGATGCCATCATTAATTTGGCTTTTGAATCTGTTTCGGTTAATGAATCACTTAAAAAGATTTCTTTACACAAATCGAGTGCTTTCTCACCATAACTTTGGCTGAATGCATTTAAAAAGGTTCCTGTTAAGGATTCTATACAGTGAATGTAACAATCCATTCCGGTGTAAAACCATTGATTTTTTGGAACTCCTTGGGTTAATTCTGGGTCAAGAACTACTTGATCAAACGGAGTGAAATCACTGTTGATGCCTAGTTTCCGCTCAGGACCACTCAACACACAGGTTCGGGATACTTCTGCACCGGTTCCTGATATGGTGGGGATTCCCACGTGATAAACGGCTTTGTTTTCAACTAGATCCCAGCCCTGGTAATCGGAAGCGCTCCCGGGATTTGTGAGCATTATAGAAACAGCTTTTGCTAAATCAAGTACACTTCCTCCACCAATCCCTATTATACCGGAGGGAAATTCATCATACGATTTTTTAAGTGCGCTAACAATGGTATCAACTTGTGAGGTTTTTGGCTCCTCTTTTGTTGAGATATAAATAATTTTATCCTTTTGTAAAAGTGGAATGCGTTTTATCAAATCACCATTTGACTCAAAGACATCATCTACTAAATAAATAAAGGGTGCATTTTCTTGCCTTTTTTCCTCAAGTATATTTGCAAGCTGGTCAAAACAACCACTCCCGAAAACAACTTTGGGAACCATTGGAAAATTGCGGTGTTTGTTGTTGATGCTTTGCTTGTTCTTCTGAATGAGCAAATTGGCGCGTTTCAAATCCTCGGGGGTGTCAATTTCAACACTACGTGTATTTGAAATTGCCATTTTTATGTTTTTACCATATTCTAAAAAGCGGATGCATTCTATTTTTTCTGTTGCTTCAAGTTCGCCCATTGGCAGTCTGTAAAAATCAAGAATGGCTTGTTTTCTAAAAGCATAAATCCCTTTGTGCTTAAAATAGTTAATTCTACTATTTTTATCACGTGGATATGGGATGGGTGAACGTGAGAAGTAAAGCGCATAATTACTTTTATCAACAACTACCTTCACTGTGTTTGGATCATTGATTTCCTTCCAGTCTGAAATTTCGCTCATCAACGAAGCCAAGTCTATTTTATCTGCATCTTCGCCTTCAAAAACCTTTAAAACTTTTGAAAGGCCTTCCTTATTGGTAAATGGCTCATCTCCCTGAACATTGACTACAATGTCCACATCCAGATTCTCCACAGCTTCGGCAATGCGGTCTGTGCCACAGTCGTGCTCTTTAGTGCTTTTTATAACTTTTCCTCCATTTGAAATGATTTCGTTAAAAATAATATCACTGTCTGTCACAACATAAACCTCGTCAAAAAGGTTTGTAGCAACGGTTGCTTGATAGGTCGTCAAGATGACACTTTTTCCTCCTAAATCCTGCATTAATTTTCCGGGAAAACGCGACGCTGCATAACGAGCAGGAATCATCGCAATAACTTTTAAAGATTTGTTTTTCAAATGAAGCTTATTTAATTTTAAAAATCAAAATTAAGATATTATTGTGGAATGACCTATGCAATTTCAAAAGATGTTTTGTCGCCAAATACAACGTGTTCAAGTCTTTTTGAAGAAAAATTTCATAATTACTAAATTTTGTCGGAAATGGTTCACCTCAAATTTAACAACTGTTAACAAATTTCATTTTTTATCGAATTAAATAATTGTATTTTTATCCCTTAAATTTTTGACTGTATTAATGGGAAAAATTATTGCAATTGCAAATCAAAAGGGAGGCGTTGGAAAAACAACAACATCAGTAAATCTGGCTGCCTGTTTGGGTGTATTAGAAAAAAAAGTGTTACTCATCGATGCAGACCCACAAGCAAATGCCACCTCTGGACTTGGTCTGGATGTTGAAAGCATTGAAGTGGGCACTTATCAATTACTTGAGCACAGTGCAACTGCAAAAGAGTCCATTGTCAAAACAGACTCACCAAATCTCGATATCATTCCTGCACACATAGACCTGGTTGCTATAGAAATTGAATTGGTCGATATGGAAAACCGAGAATATATGCTCAAAAAAGCAATTGAAGGTTTAAAAAATGATTATGATTTTATTTTAATTGATTGTGCACCCTCATTGGGCTTATTAACTTTAAATGCACTAACAGCAGCAGACTCGGTTTTGATTCCCATTCAATGTGAATATTTTGCACTTGAGGGATTGGGTAAACTTTTAAATACTGTAAAAAGTATTCAAAAAATACACAATGACAAACTGGATATTGAAGGCTTGTTACTCACAATGTATGATTCTCGTTTACGTCTTTCAAATCAAGTGGTTGACGAGGTTAAAAAGCATTTTAACGAAATGGTCTTTAAAACAATCATTCAGCGCAATGTGCGTTTAAGTGAAGCACCCAGTTATGGAGAAAGCATCATCACTTATGATGCAGGAAGCAAAGGAGCCAACAATTATTTGAGTTTGGCTGAAGAAATTATTTTAAAAAACAACTAAAATGGCTAAAGCAATAAAAAAGCAAGCTTTAGGTAGAGGACTTTCGGCTTTATTAAAAGACCCTGACAATGATATCAAATCTGCCGGTGACAAAGGAGCAGATAAAGTGGTGGGTAATATCGTAGAGTTGGAACTGGAAGCAATTGAAGTCAATCCAAACCAACCACGCAGTAGTTTTAATGAAGATACATTAAATGAACTGGCTTCATCCATCAAGGAACTGGGCGTGATTCAACCCATTACTGTAAGAAAAATTGAATTCAACAAGTTTCAACTGGTTTCGGGTGAACGCCGTTTTCGTGCTTCAAAACTGGTGGGACTCAAAACCATTCCTGCATATATTCGCATCGCCAATGACCAGGAATCGCTGGAAATGGCACTCGTTGAAAACATACAACGCCAAGACCTTGACCCTATTGAGATTGCACTATCTTACAGACGCTTGATAGAAGAAATACAGCTTACACAGGAAGAAATGAGCAACCGTGTGGGTAAAAACCGTTCCACCATTGCTAATTACCTGCGCCTCTTAAAACTCGACCCCATTATCCAAACCGGAATGCGTGACGGATTCATAACAATGGGACATGGGAGAGCATTAATTACTCTTGAAGACACTTCAGACCAACTGGATATTTATGAAAAAATAATTTCAGATTCACTTTCTGTTAGAGAGACTGAAGCTTTGGTTAGAAAAATACAAAACCCAGGGCAATCAACCTCAACCGTAAAGCCTCAAAACCCGGCTTTCGCCAAAAAGGCAAGCAAAGAACTGTCAGATTATTTTGAAGTAAAAACCGAAGTGAAAGCCAATAACGCCGGAAAAGGAAAATTAATTATCCCTTTTAAAAACAAAGCCGAATTTGAACGTATTTCTAAATTAATTCGTGGTGAAAGTTAATGCACTCATCTTCTTTTTACTTTTTTTTGTGACGCACATACAGGCACAAGAACAAGACACCCTTTCAGTTGTGACTCAAGATGGAAGTCTCCTCACCTCAGAACTTATCAAGGAGGCTTATGACCCTTTGGCTCCCTCAAGAGCCGCTTTTTACTCGGCTGTAATTCCCGGTTTAGGGCAAGCATACAATGAAAAATACTGGAAAATACCTATCGTTTATGCCGGTATTGGAACAAGTATTTTTGTTTACTCAACAAATAGAAAGGATTACAACCGTTTTAGAGACGCCTATAAAAGAAGGCTTGCCGGTTTTGAAGATGATGAATTTCAAGGAATTACAAACGAAACCCTCATTAGAGCCCAGCGCACCTCCAGACGCAATATGGACGTGAGTATTGCTGTTGCTGTGGGTTTTTATCTACTCAATATAGTAGATGCAAATGTGGATGCCCATTTAAAACAATATAACATTTCTGATGATTTGTCTTTGGTACCCAACCTTGATTTCAACCCTTTTCAGGCTTCAACAAATTATGGCTTTTCTTTAACTTATAAAATGAAGTAAATGAAAATTGCACTCTTGGGATACGGAAAAATGGGTAAAACCATTGAAAAACTAGCACTTGAAAAAGGGGATACAATTGTGGCATTAGTAACCTCCTCAAAAGACTTGATTAAACTGAAAGGAGCCGATGTGGCCATAGATTTTAGTGTACCCGATGCAGCTGTAACAAATATTACAGCCTGTTTTGAACAGGGAATACCTGTGGTGAGCGGGACAACAGGATGGCTTGATGACTATGATACCGTGTTAAACTTGTGCAAATCGCGTAACGGAAGTTTTATTTATGCCTCTAACTTTAGCATTGGGGTCAATCTTTTTTTTGAACTCAACAGAAAACTCGCTCAAATGATGTCAAAATACGGTAATTACAACGTTAGCATTGAAGAAATTCACCACACCCAAAAACTGGATGCACCCAGTGGTACTGCTATTTCGCTTGCAAAAGACATCATTGAAGAAAGCCATTATACAAACTGGAAACTCGACTCGGCTTCAGAAGACGAAATCGCAATCAAAGCACTGCGTGAAGAAGAGGTCAAAGGCACTCATACTGTTTTATACACCTCCCCCATTGATACCATTAGCATAAAACACGAGGCACACAGCCGAGAAGGATTTGCAATGGGAGCCCTGCTCGCAGCAGCCTGGCTGAAGGACAAAAAAGGAATTTACAGTATGAAAGACGTTTTAAGTTTGTAAACAATAATTTATATTTTTAAACCGGCTTTCGCCGAAAAGGCAAACAAATATCGAATTTTAAATATTACAATTGACCAATAACAATTAACCAAATAACTATTCACCATCATGACACTAACCCAATGGTTTCTATTTTTCATAGTAGTTCAAGTTGTTCATTTTTTGGGCACCTGGAAATTGTATCAAAAAGCAGGTAGAAATGCTTGGGAAGCCGCAGTTCCTGTTTACAATGCCATCGTCCTGATGAAAATCATCAACCGTCCTTGGTGGTACACCATTTTGCTTTTTATTCCCATTATCAACCTGATTATGTTCCCGGTTGTATGGGTGGAAACACTGCGCAGTTTCGGAAAAAACAAAACTGCAGATACCTTTTTGGGAGTGATTACTTTGGGTTTCTATATTTATTATGTCAATTACACCCAGGATGTAAAACACATAGCAGATCGGGATTTAAAAACCAAAAGTGCCTCAGGTGAATGGGTGAGTTCGATTTTATTTGCCGTGGTGGTCGCCACCATTGTGCATACATATTTTATTCAACCCTTTACCATTCCCACCTCCTCATTAGAACGCACCCTGCTTGTGGGTGATTTTCTGTTTGTGAGTAAAATGCATTATGGAGCAAGGACACCCATGACAGCGGTTTCTTTTCCGATGGTTCACGATACCATTCCTGTTGCAAAAGTAAAATCATACACAAACAAACCCCAGATTACTTATTTCAGATTTCCGGCATTTCAGGAGATTAAACGCAATGATATAGTAGTTTTTAACTGGCCTGTGGACACAGTGCCTTATTTTAGGTATCAAGGTCCTGACACTTACATTAAACCCATTGATAAAAAATCAAATTATGTAAAACGTGCGGTGGGTGTTCCGGGTGATTCTCTGGAAGTAAAAGACGGCAGAGTGTATATCAACGGAGCTTTAAATGAACTGCCCGACAGAGGAAAACTACAGTTTTTATATCGGTTCCAAACCCAGGACCCTGTTAGAAACATTCAGTTCTTGAGAGACCGTTACGGTATTAATGAAATTTTTCCGGTAACAAATGATTTCAGACAGTTTCAAGCATTTTTAACAGATGAAGCACTTGAAAAACTACAAAACAATCCCAATGTCATCGATGTGGTGAAAAGAAACGAGGACATAGGCAACTATGACCCGCGTGTTTTTCCTCAC
>DAINOA010000095.1:0-6920 GCA_036735625.1 Planktosalinus sp.
TGAAAAAACGCATATTTCTCGATGCAATAAAAATGAAAGTTGCGCTCCTTGAAACTTCCCAAACCAAAGCAAACCTTTTTGCTTCTGAAGATAAAATATGGATTAAATATCCTTTTCAGGCAGATAAGACTTACAGTATTACATTTGATTATGAGGTATTTCCAGAGCAAGCTATGTACTTTTTTGAAGACCAGGTCTGGACACAAGGGCAGGGGAAATACACCTCACACTGGTTACCTTCCATTGATGATGTCAATGATAAAATCATATTCAACCTCACCATCACTGCCCCTGAAGAATTTAAGGTTTTAGCTAATGGCCGTTTGGAAAATGAAATCCCGGTTTCAAATTACAAAAAACAATGGCAATACACTATGGAAAACCCAATGAGTAGTTACCTGGTGGCTGTTGCCTTGGGAGATTTTGAAAAACAGACTGAGAACTCTGCAAGCGGAATTCCACTTCAATTATATTACACTCCGGAAAATAAATCCAAAGTAGAGTCAACCTATCGCTACACTAAAGAAATGTTTGATTTTCTGGAAGCTGAAATCGGGGTGTCTTATCCCTGGGAAAATTACAAACAGGTACCCGTAAGGGATTTTCTCTATGCCGGAATGGAAAATACTACACTCACTATTTTTTCTGAAGCCTTTGTCGTGGATTCTACCGGTTTTATGGACCGCAATTATGTAAATGTTAATGCGCACGAACTAGCTCACCAATGGTTTGGTAATCTTGTAACGGCAATAAGCAGTGAGCAACACTGGTTGCAGGAAGGTTTTTCAACTTATTATGCTTTACTCGCTGAACGCGAAATTTTTGGGGAGGACTATTACTACTGGAAACTTTACCAAAGCGCCGAGCAGCTCACAGAACTGAGTGATCAGGGCAAAGGGGAACCTATTGTAAAAGCGGGGGGGAGTTCGCTTACTTATTATCAAAAGGGAGCTTGGGCACTTCACATTCTCAATGAACGTATTGGTAATTTAGTTTTTAAGCAGGCGGTGCAAAATTTTTTAAACAAATATAAATTTGGCTCAGCAACCACAGATGATTTTTTGAAAGAAATCACTTTGCTCAATGGTGATGACTTGCAGTGGTTCAAAGACGATTGGTTGTATCAAGGGGCTTTCCGGTCTTCAAAGGCGCTGGAATCCTTGAGAAAATCTACTTTTATTGAAAACTATTTGGGTCTATCTGCCATTTCCAATCGGCCCTTTTCTGAAAAAAAAGAAATTCTTTCCGGCTTTTTAGATGAGCCCATCAATGATTATCTAGGGCAGGCTGTGGTGTATCAATTGGTTGATGTGCCTTTCAACGAAAGCCAAGCCCTATACAAAAAAGCATTTGAAAGTCGTAATCTTTTTGTGAGACAAGCCATTGCAATGAGTCTGGAACAAATACCTATGCAATTAAAAACCTATTATGAATCTTTTTTAGAGGATGCTTCTTATGTGGCTCAGGAGGCGGCTTTGTATTATTTATGGATTAATTTTCCTGAGGACCGCGCTAGGTATTTAGATAAGATGGATGGGATTATCGGCTTTCAAGACAAGAACATTCGTCAGTTATGGCTCACCCTGGCTCTGGTTACCGAAGATTATAATAACGAACAAAAACCGGCCTATTTTGACGAATTGAGCAGTTACACTTCAACAAAATACAGCTTTGAAATTCGTCAAAATGCATTTCAATTTTTAGTTGGACTGGATGGTTTTACTAATCAAAGCCTGAAATATTTAATAGATGCTTGTATGCACCATAACTGGCGATTTGCTGGTAGCAGCAGAGAAATCCTTGATGAGTTGCTTAAAAATGAAGAAATAAAACTTCAATTAGCTCAACTCAAAAATGAGTTACCCCAGAAACAAAAAGAATGGTTTGAGAGTAAGTTTAAATGAATTGATACATTCTAAGATTATTCTAAAATTATAAAAGTTTGAAGGTGAATAAATCACTTTTTTGAAACATAAAAAACAACACGTTTTAAACGACTCCTTCTTTTGTCTGTTGGGTTGACATCAATGCTGTCCAGTTTTTTTAGGTTGTAGTTTTTAAAGACCTCATTTGCTTCTTCTAATTTACTTTCAGTATTCCTAACCAGTAATAAGAATGTATCCTCTTCCGGCAATTTATAGCTACCTATGTTGTACAAAACCGGTATAGTCTCTTCATATTCCCAAATGAGTTCGGGTACAAAATTATAAAACTCATACACCGGGACATTAAGATTTTTAATATGATTATTTAAAATATTTGGTCCCCTGTATTCGGTATTTGGGTTTATTTCTTTGGCTATGGGCATTCCAAAACACATCACGGAAACTATAAGAGCAATCGATGCATAAAACACCCTTTTTATGTTTTTCCTAAATAAATTAAAGATTATATAAACACCAATTCCAAAGAGTAAAACAGCTGTAATGATAAACCAAATAAAAGTGTTTTGAAGACTTTCACCTAAATACAAATAACCCCCAATGGGAAAAGCAATACCTATAAATCCAAGTAATCCAAAATGAAAATAAACAGTCCAAGTCTCTTTCGCTTTAAGCGACTTAAAACTTCTGAACAGATATTCTATATAAAATGCAGTATTGATAGCTAATGGAAACAAGACAGGCAAGAGATAGCGAGATTTTTTTTCAGGTATTAATGAGAGTAAGACCACAGCTATGAGTGTCCACAATAAACTGAATTGATATCCTTTTTTGTGAAAAACTTTGTCCTTTAGGTAAGGATAAATCAAGCCCACAAATGCCGGTATGGTCCACAAACCGCTCTGCACCACAAAACTCCAGTAATAGTAAAATGGACGCACGTTATAATTCATCCATCTTCCGGCTTCAAGGGTTGTTATATCACTTACAGCCCGGGTGTCAAAGAGATAAACATATAAACTCCAGGAGCCTGAAACTATAACTGCAACAATAATACATAACAAAAGAGGATAAAACCGCCCTTTTGCGAATTTAAATACAACACCATAAGCAATTAAAAAGGGGAGGAGCATTGCATATAGTGAAACCGGACCTTTGCTTAAAAATGAGAGTCCAAAAAACAGTCCCGCAATAAGTGCATTTTTGAATAAATAGTTGCTTTCCGAGAAGAGTTTTATGATATAAAAGATACTCACAAGCATGAAGCCATGTGTGAAAATATCCCACTGCCCATCTCTTCCGGAAAAAATGATATGAAATGAGGTCACAGCAATGAGTCCTGCCACTAATGAAAAGTGTTTTTCACCGGTTATTTTGAATGAAATGAGATAAGTCATCAAGACACCAATGAGTCCCAGAATGGCTGCCGGAACCCGAAGTCCAAAAAGGCTATCCAAACCAAAGACAATTCCTGAAAAGGCTGTTAACCAAGTGGGAAGTGGCGGTTTTTGATAACGAGGCATATCATTAATGGTGGTGAAAATCCAGTTGCCTTTCTGAAGCATTTCACGAGCTGTTATGAAATTGCGCGCTTCCATTATGTTTATAAAGATTGCATCCAGATTGACAAAAAACACAAGAATGGAAGCAATACTAAGCAGTAAAATTTCTTTATGTTTTATTTTCATTGTGATGGAGATAAATATTTCTAATATAAACGATTGAACCAAAAATGTGACCAGCTATGAGCACAGGGTCCAATCTAAAGGCAGCATAAATCAAAATCATCAAAGAACCTGTTAAACTAAGTAGCCAAAAGCCTAGAGGTAAAGAAGATTCCTTTTTTCGTTCAGAATAAGCCCATTGGTACACAAAACGAAGTACAAAAATAATTTGAGCAATAATCCCCAATATTAATAACCAAAAAGGAATATTGTCATTTCTAAAAAGACGGTCAAAACTACCTTCATCAGAAAAAGCATAGGCAAAAATAATGATAGATGCAAGGATTATGAATATTCTTAATGGTTTTTTAATTAGGCTCCATTTTCCTTGTAAATGCAGGTTGCGTATGTATATAAAATAAGTAATCAATTGCCCAAACATAATTGCAAAATCATGTCTCAAATCACCATATAGAAACATTAAAAAAGCACCAAAAATACTTAGTATCCAAAAAGCAGAAGGCGCAATAACTTTTTTATTTTTTTCTGAAACGACCCATTGAATAAGGGTTCTGGCAGAAAAAAGAATTTGTGCCAAGAAACCAATAGTATAGATAATCCAGGCACTCATTTTTTTGAGGCAACCTTATAGTGAATGTATGTTTTTTTCATCCATACATAGGCAAAACAATCAATCAAAGGGCCCATAAAACGGTTTTTAAAACTGTATTTTGATTTACCTGCAAGCCGTGGATAATGTTTAATTTCTACTTCCTTAATTTTTCCATTTTGCAATAAAACCATAGCAGGTAAAAAGCGTTGTAAGCCTTTAAACATAGGTATTTTTTTTGCAAAATCTGTTTTGATAATTTTTAGTGGGCAACCGGTATCGTGCATTTTGTCGTTTGTAAACAAGATGCGCACCCCGTTACCAATTTTAGAAGAAATGCGTTTTATAAAGGTGTCCTTCCGCTCTTTTCTCCATCCTGTGACCAAGTCATATTCAGGAATAAAAGGAAATAAGCGCTCAAAGTCTTCAGGATAGGTTTGTAAATCGGCATCAATATAACCCAGTAAAGGTGTTTCAACAACATCGAATGCCGCTTTAAGGGCAGCACCTTTACCATAATTCTTATCAAACAACAAATATGAAAAAGCAGGATAATCTTTACAAAATGATTGAATCATCGCAGAGCTTCTGTCTGTTGAACCATCATCAACAAAAAGAATTTTAGTTATTTTTGAAGCTTTTAATATATAGTTGTCAAGGTGATTAAATAATCGTTCAAGGCCTTCTTCTTCATTGTAAACGGGGACAATAATAGTGAATTCTGAATGCATTAGGTTTTGGTTTTTAGCTCAAATAGTTTTTTTGCCGCTTCAAAGGGTGATGTTTTATTTTTTTCAATTGCCTTGAGCAATTTTATGAGTTCGGCTTTTATTTTAGGATGACTATAAAAATCGGTTTTTAATTTTTCCTCAATGGTTTGATGTAACCAAAATTTATTTTGTTCAATGCGCTCGTGTTCAAAATAACCATTTTCTTTGGTTAAATTTACATAATCTTCAATAATTGTCCAGATTTCTTCAATGCCTTCATTTTTTAAAGCACTGCAGGTTGCCGTTTTTGGAGTCCACTTACTTTCCTTTGGGGGGAATAAATGCAAAGCCCTATTGAATTCTACTTTTGCTTGATGAGTTGCTTTGATATTTTCACCATCGGCTTTGTTAATTACAATTGCATCTGCCATTTCCATAATGCCTCGCTTAATGCCTTGCAGCTCGTCACCGGCTCCGGCAAGTTTGAGTAGTAAAAAGAAATCGGTCATAGAGTGGACGGCTGTTTCACTTTGACCTACACCTACTGTTTCGATAAGAATTATATCAAAACCGGCGGCTTCGCAGAGAATAATGCTTTCTCGGGTTTTTCGGGCAACACCACCCAGAGAATTCCCTGAGGCAGAAGGTCGAATAAAAGCGTTTTCTTCTTTTACCAATTCTTCCATTCGTGTTTTGTCACCCAGGATGCTTCCGCCGCTTACTGTGCTGCTGGGATCTATTGTGAGAACGGCTACTTTTTTGCCTTTAGCAATCAAAAGTTTACCAAAACTTTCAATAAAAGTGCTTTTACCAACGCCTGGAACTCCGGTAATTCCAACTCGAATGGATTGATTTGCAAAGGGGAGACATCCTTCTATGATTTCCTGAGCAATTGAAGAATGTTTGCTTGATGTGCTTTCAATGAAAGTGATTGCACGGCTCAACGACACTTGATTTCCATCCTTGATTTCTTTTATAAGTATTTTAGCTTCAGGTTGTTTGAGACGTTGTTGTTTGATGTGTTCAGCAGCAGTTTCATCTACAGAAGTTTTGGCAACTCCAGAAGTTTTTTTATTGATTGCAGATTTTATTTGCTGCTTATTGCTCATTCGATTCCTTTAAGACAAATTTAATAATATGAATTTGATAACCATCGTTTTCTCTTGTATATTTAATTTCTCAATAATTAAAAAATTAAAGACATGAAAACATTGTATAAAACAGCTGTAACCGCTTCAGGAGCAAGAGCCGGGCATATTAAATCTGATGATGGTAAAATAGACGTGCAACTCTCAGTACCCAAGTCTATGGGTGGTGATGGTGGCAAGGGAACAAATCCTGAGCAACTTTTTGGGGGTGCTTATTCTGCCTGTTTTGGCAGTGCATTGCTCGCTGTTGCTAAAGACCATAAAGTAACTTTGGGTAATTTTTCGGTAACGGCTAACATAAGCTTAACAAAATCTGACGAGGGTGATTTAAACTTGAAAGCAGTATTGGATTGCTATTTACCGGGGCACGATATTGAAACAGGTGAAAAACTTGTCAATGCTGCCCACGAGATTTGTCCGTTCTCAAGAGCAACTAGAGACAATATTGATGTAACACTCAACTTACTGCTTGACGAATAAAAAACGGTAAAAAAATCAATTTGGGTATTCTTATTGTTTTATTATCAGTATAAAGTATGAAAGTAAAACATACAGTAAACATTCAAAGTGAGTGAGTGTTCCTAAAGAGAAACACCTTCAAACTAATCTAACAAAAAAAGACCCTGAATTTTTTTAGGGTCTTTTTTTGTGTAATGGTAACTTCTCTTTATTAACCTTTATTTTCCAAATATTTTTGGTTAACAACATTCCAATCAACTACTTCAAAAAAAGCATTGATATAGTCAGGACGTCTATTTTGATAATTCAAATAATAAGCGTGTTCCCAAACATCTATACCCATAATTGGAGTGCCTTTACAAGTTAATCCCGGCATTATTGGTGTGTCTTGATTTGCAGTACCACAAACAGATAATTTACCATCTTCTCCAATATTAAGCCAAGCC
>DAINOA010000095.1:6930-8121 GCA_036735625.1 Planktosalinus sp.
CTCTATTGTTTCCAGCTGCGTCCATGATAGGATTATCTTGATTAGGTGTAGAGCAAATTTCTACCTTACCACCTTTGTGTGCACACAACCAAGCCCATCCAGATCCAAACTGAGAAGCTGCTGCTTTAGAAAAAACATCCTTGAATTCTTCAAAACCGCCAAAACTTTCATTTATAGCCTCTGCGAGTTCACCGTTTGGTTCACCTCCACCATCTGGAGACATAATTTCCCAAAACAAATTATGGTTGTAATAACCCCCAGCATTATTTCTTAAAGTATTATTGTTTAAATCCATATTTTTAAGAATATCTTCAATAGATTGACTTTCCATTGGAGTCCCTTTGATTGCATTATTTAAATTTCTTGTGTAACCTGCATGATGCTTTCCATAGTGGATCTCCATTGTTTCTTTATCAATATGAGGTTCTAAAGCATCATAAGCATACCCTAAGTTTGGAAGTTGAAAGGCACCTTCTATGACAATGGGCTCTGGTAATTTGCTCTTTTTTTCAGTTTGAGCATCTCTTGAATCTGATTTCTCTTTTTGTGCATCTTGTTGATCACCACAACTAAATAAAAGAAGTGATAGACAAGAAATAATGGCAAGATTTTTTATTTTCATAATTTTAATTTTTATAAGTTAATTGATTAGCTGTACAATTTACGAGTACTTCCTTCACTTACCAAAACTTTAATAAACTTTTAAAAAAAAAAGACTACAATAAATGCAGTCTTTTTTAAAAATAAATTTGTCTAATGTCTAATGTCTACTGAATTTCAGTTTCTTTTCCTTTAAGATAAGTGTTTAAAAATTCCAATATACTTTCATTTGCTTTAATTTGATTTTCTTTTTTTACAAATCCGTGACCTTCATCCTCAAATAAAACATATTCAACGGGAACTCCATTTTTTCTAACGTTTTCTACTATTTCATCAGATTCAATTTGCAATACCCTAGGGTCTGTAGCACCCTGAAGGACTAAAAGCGGTTTGGTTACATTTTCAGTATGAAATAATGGTGAAATGCGATGCAGTCTAATACTGTCTTCTGTGTTAGGATCACCCATTTCAAGATATAATGCATCTTTAAAAGATTCCCACCAGGGCGGAATACTTTTTAAAGTGCGTAGCCAGTTAGTTACTCCATAAATATTTACGCCCACATCAAACTCTTCAGGAGCAAAGGTGAGT
>DAINOA010000096.1:0-7942 GCA_036735625.1 Planktosalinus sp.
AGTTTTTTTAACTTAGCATTTTACAGAAAATTTACAAATGGCCAAGAAAGAAACCCCTTTAATGAAGCAATACAACACCATCAAGGCCAAATACCCGGATGCTTTGTTGTTGTTTAGGGTGGGTGACTTTTATGAAACCTTTGGTGAAGATGCCATGCGTGCGGCCGGTATTTTAAACATCACACTCACTGCCAGAAACAATGGCGGTGACCAGACTGAACTGGCGGGCTTTCCGCACCACTCACTCAACACTTATTTACCCAAACTGGTAAAAGCCGGTTGTCGGGTGGCGATATGTGACCAGTTGGAAGATCCCAAACAAACCAAAACAATTGTAAAAAGAGGCGTTACTGAGCTGGTAACTCCCGGTGTAGCATTTAGTGATGATATCCTTCAGTCCAAAAGCAATAATTTTTTGGCGGCACTTCATTTTGGTAAAGACAGGATTGGTGTGGCTTTTCTTGATATTTCAACCGGCGAATTTCTTACTTCTGAAGGGGACAGAGAATATATCGACAAACTATTACAGAATTTTCAGCCTAGTGAGCTCTTGATTCAAAAACAAAAAAAGAAACACTTTTTTGAAAACTTTGGAGACGATTTTCACTTGTTTTATCTTGATGATTGGGTTTTTCAAAACGATTATGCTTCAGAAACCCTCAATACGCATTTTAAAACCAAAACCCTAAAAGGCTTTGGCGTGGATCATTTGGAAAACGGCATCATCGCTTCGGGAGTGGTGTTGCATTATTTAAGTGAAACCCAACACCGTAAGCTCGATCACATCACCCATTTACAACGCCTTGCAGAGGATGCTTTTGTCTGGATGGACCGGTTTACCATCCGCAATTTGGAATTGTATTATTCAAATGCTCAAAACGCAGTCACTTTATTGCAGGTTATTGATAAAACCATTTCGGCGATGGGAGGGCGGTTGCTCAAGCGATGGCTGGCACTTCCGTTAAAGAACAGTGACAAAATAGTGGAACGCCATGAGGTGGTGAGTTTTCTTCTGGATAACCCGTCACTGTTGCAAAAAATTCAGCAACAGATTAAACGCATTGGAGACTTGGAGCGATTAATTTCTAAAGTGGCCACCGCAAAGGTGAATCCCCGAGAAATCATTCAGTTGAAAAACTCGCTGGAGGCCATTGTTCCCATTAAATCCCTTTCAGAAACTTCAGAAAATGAATCCCTCAAATTCATTGGAGAACAACTCAATTCCTGTGAAAGCTTACGCGAAAAAATCAAAGAAACTCTCAATGAAGATGCTCCCGTCAATATTCTGAAAGGAAATGCCATTGCACAAGGTTTTTCTGAAAGTCTGGATGAACTGCGTGCCATTTCAAAAGGTGGGAAACAATATCTTGACCAAATGGTGGAGCGTGAAACCAAACGCACCGGAATCACTTCCCTTAAAATTGCTTCAAACAATGTCTTTGGATACTATATCGAGGTGCGCAATACCCACAAAGATAAAGTGCCCGAAGAATGGATCAGAAAACAAACACTGGTTAGTGCCGAGCGTTACATCACAGAGGAACTTAAGGAATATGAAAATAAAATCCTGGGTGCCGAGGAAAAAATAAGTGCCCTGGAACAAGAATATTTTTCAAAACTAGTCCTTTGGATCACCGATTATATCAAACAAGTACAACAAAATGCTTCAGGCATTGCCCAGCTAGATTGTTTGTGTTCCTTTGCGCAACAAGCCAAAGAGCATAATTACACCCGCCCTCTACTTGATGATACTTTTGAAATTGACATTAAAGACGGTCGTCATCCGGTGATTGAAAAACAATTGCCTCCCGATCAGCCATACATAGCCAATGATGTTTTTCTCGACAGGGATGAACAGCAAATCATTATGATTACCGGTCCCAATATGAGTGGTAAGTCGGCTATTTTACGTCAAACGGCGCTTATTGTTTTACTGGCTCAGATTGGTAGTTTTGTCCCCGCCAAGGCGGTAAGAATGGGTTGTGTGGACCGCATTTTTACTCGTGTAGGTGCCAGTGATAACATCTCGATGGGGGAGTCCACTTTTATGGTGGAGATGAATGAAACGGCGAGTATTCTCAATAATATTTCAGAACGCAGTCTGGTATTGCTGGATGAGATTGGAAGAGGAACAAGTACTTATGACGGGATATCCATAGCCTGGGCCATCAGCGAGTTTTTACACGAGCATCCCGGCAGGCCCAAAACCTTGTTTGCAACCCATTACCACGAGTTGAACGAAATGGCAGAAACCTTTCACCGCATTAAAAACTACAATGTTTCGGTAAAGGAATTAAAAGACAATGTATTGTTTTTGCGAAAATTAACCCCCGGGGGTTCAGCTCACAGTTTTGGGATACACGTCGCTAAAATGGCTGGAATGCCCAGACAAGTATTGCATCGCGCTAATAAAATGCTTTCCAAATTGGAGAAATCGCATTCATCAGAAGCATTAACTGAAAACATCAAACAAGCCGGAAGGGAGGATTTGCAACTCAGTTTTTTCAATCTGGACGATCCATTGCTGGAGGAAATAAGAGAGGAAATCCTTGGTTTAGATATAGATACCTTAACACCTGTGGAGGCCTTGATGAAATTAAATGAGATTAAAAGGATGCTGGTGAGAAAAGATAATTTAAGGTTGAAGAAATAGCACTATTATTTACTGCACTTTTTTTTGAAAAGCCTTTGGTATTGCTAAAAAAGTTTTAAATTTGCATCCGCTTTAGAGTTTTAAAACTAAACGTTCTAAGATTTTATTGACCGCATTGCGCTTCTTAGCTTTATGCGACGAAGCGAGATTCCCACCTTCGTGGGAATTGGTAATTGCGAAAATAGCTCAGTTGGTAGAGCGCCACCTTGCCAAGGTGGAGGTCGCGGGTTCGAATCCCGTTTTTCGCTCGACTTGATTTCCGCTTGCAGAGCGGATTTTTTTTCTTCATGCTCGAGTGGTGGAATTGGTAGACACGCCGGACTTAAAATCCTGTGGGCATCTGCCCGTGCGGGTTCAAGTCCCGCCTCGAGTACCTAAAAAGCCTTATAAAATTATTTTATAAGGCTTTTTTATTTGCTTATTTTGAAATTAATTTAAATTTCGTCGCTAAACATTTTTTTAATTTCATCTTCAGCCTCTTTATCCAGAATATTACTCGATTTTCTGACAGAAAGTCGGTGAGATAAATACCCCATAAAAAAGAGAATGGGTAATATAAAGGGCAATGCATCCCAAAAATCATATTCATCCATATATTTTACTTTATAGCTTATCACTCCAGAGAGTTGAAAAAGAAACATAGTAAAGGGAACCAAAATGGCATACCGCCACCACTTACGAGAAGTTAAAAACCACAAACCGGTTAAAATAACAAATGTAATTTTGGTAAACAATGCGTGCATATAGGTCTGTACATTACTAAAGGCACCCGACCTAAAAGTACCCAAAAAAGTATCCCAACTTGTTTGATCTGCAGGAGCATATTTGTAAATATAAAATAAAAAGGGCGTAGAAATCAATATAATTGAAATTACGCCGCCTTTTAATAAATCTTTTTTCCTATCCGTTTGGCGGTATTTCATATTTCGCTTTGTCAAGGTTTTGCTCGTCAGATCCAATGGATTCCGGTGTGCAACTTGCAGTTATAGCAAGTATGCCTAAAATAAACATTAATTTTTTCATGGGGATAATTTTTAAGTTAGAATTTGATGCTAATAAACGATAAAAAGTGCATTTAGACGATTTATCATATCAAAAAATATTAACAACTTATCAACAATGTTAAAATATTGCGTAAGTAAATTCCGGTTTTGTCTTTGAAAAAGAGTGTAATTGTTTAAAGATTTAAAGGAAGGAAAAGGTATTTAAAAATAAATCAAAAGGTACTTACTTGAAAAAGTAGCAGCTAATTTCTTAGAAAATGGATTAATACACAAATATTACAATAAGAAAAGTATAGAGCAAAAAAAAACTCCTTTAAGGAGTTTTTTAAATAAAAATCAATAATGTGCTCGATTAATTTTTATTTAATGCATCTTTAGCAGCGTTAGCAGCGTTGTCAATGGTCTGATCAGCAGCATCTTTAGCAGCATCTTCAAGACTTTCTGCAGCATCATTTAGAGCGTCGCCGGCTTCTTCTGCAGCTTCTTCTACAGCATCAGTAGCATCTTGAGCAGCATCTTCAACGTTTTCAATAGCGTCTTCCATTGAGTCTTCAGCCTTTTTCTCTGTATCTCTACAAGAAGTAACAGCAAATGTGAAAACAAGTACAAAAATACTTAGAAATATTTTTTTCATTTTTAAAAGTTTAAATGGTTATTAATGTGCAAAGTTATTATTTTTTTTCAAACCTTTAACATTTCTTTTTAATTTTATTTAATTTTTTTTTCCAAAAATAATTGGATATTGTCCTAATGTTTTGTTGCTTTAAAACAAATTATGATAATAATGAATTCAGACATCTCTATAGAAGCACAACGATTTAAAATGATTAGAGAAGACTTTAGGTACACTCAACAATCATTTGCAAAATTATTAGGGATTCCATCAACAACTGCAGATATTGAAAGAGGAAAAACAAAAATTGCCGGATTTGTACTTGTTGCTTTAATGAAACATTTTCAGATAAATCCTTTATGGCTTTTTGGCGAAAGCCAAGAGAAATTCATCAAAAAATCTAGTGAACATTCCATTTTACCAAAGGTAATTACGCTCAACTCCCAAAACACTGAAAATATTTTATTAGTCAATGAAAAAGCCGCGGCGGGTTATCCACATAATCTTCATGATCCTCAATGGTATGAACGCTTGCCGGCTTTTGACTTGCCTTTGCCACAATTTAGGAATGCCTCTTATAGAGGGTTTCAGGTAGAGGGAGACAGTATGTTGCCCAATATAAAACAGGGTGAGTGGGTAATCGGGAGAGCCATGAGTAGTTATGATGAAATAATACACAATCGAGTATATGTGGTCGTATTATCTGACTCAATTCTTGTAAAAAAACTTCAAAAACTTACAGAAAAACAAAAAATAAAACTCATTTCATACAATGAAGGTTATTTGCCTTTTGAAATTCATTTTAACGATGTTCAAGAGCTTTGGCTTGTGAACAGTAAACTGTCTTTTGGAATTGATGAAATGACTGAAAGCACCCTTTTGAGAGAGCTAAAAGATTCTATGCGAGAGTTAAAAAATCAAATTAAAAAGATTAACTAAGGTCAATTTTGGAAAGAATTATTTTTGTTGCTCCCGTATTATTTTGAACAAAATGTCCGTTAATCATACCCGCTTTTTCTCTGAAAGATTTGTTAGTAATCAATTTATCCATAACCGCTTTTAATTCCTTTGTTGTAGAAACCGAAAACAATCCGGCACGACTTTGCAGTGCTTTGGCCTCGGGAAAATTGTCATAGTTTTTTCCAATCACAATGGGCACTCCAAAAGTCGCTGCTTCCAGAATGTTGTGCAGTCCCGTAGTTCCCATACCGCCACCCACATAAGCAATATCTGCATAGCTGTACACTTTTTTTAAAAGCCCTATGGTGTCAAGAATAAATACATTAAAGTCACTTAAACGCTTTTCATCCATTTCATTAAAGCGAACCGTTTTTTTATTGAGACGTTTTTCAAAAGTGCCAATTTGGTCACTTTTTAGGTTGTGAGGTGCTATGATAAACTTGAAATTTTCCTGAGATTGATTGATATAATTAATAAGAATTTCTTCATCTTCCGGCCAGGTACTTCCTGCGACGATGCACAGCGATTTACCTATAAATGTTTCTATAAAATCGAGATTGTTATTTTCTTCAATTTGTTTAGAAACCCTATCATACCTAGTGTCTCCACTCACAGTAACTTGATTTATTGAGACGGTCTCTAAAAGTTGCTTCGATTTTTCGTCCTGAACAAAAATATGGGTAAATGTCTTTAAAACATAACGCATCCAAAAACCATGTGGCTTAAAAAACACCTGCTTTTTTCTAAAAAGTGCCGAAATAAGATATGTTGGCACTTTCCGCTTTTGCAATTCCAGCAGATAGTTGGGCCAAAATTCATATTTCACAAACACAGCGATTTCGGGTTTAACTAAGTTCATAAACTGAGTTACATTTCCTTTCGTGTCCAACGGAAGATACACAGTGACATCGCCAATCGAGCTGTTTTTCTTGTTTTCATAACCTGACGGCGAAAAAAATGTAACCACCAGTTTATGCCTCGGGTATTTCTCTTTTATTCCCTCCATCACCGGGAGTCCCTGCTCATATTCACCCAGCGAGGCACAGTGAAACCAAATGGTTTTGTCGGTTTCGGAAAGTTGGGTTTCCATGGTTTGAAACACCGTTTTTCTGCCATTGACAAACTGCTTCATCTTTCCTGAAAACAGGCCGCTAACCGGTAAAACCAGTTCAAAAACAGCCGTCAATGTGGAATATAAAAAACGCATAAGTTCAATTGTGGTGCTAAAATACGTTACTTTATAAAATTACATTGTTTACCGGAGTGAAATTTCCTATTTTTGTTGTCCTACCTTATTCAAAACCTATGAAGAAATTACAAATGGTTGACCTCAAGGGTCAATATGAAGGCATTAAAGAACAAGTCAATCAATCCATTACTGAAGTCCTAGAAAGCAATGCATATATCAATGGACCTCACGTAAACAGTTTTCAAAAAGAACTGGAAGAATATCTGGGTGTCAAACACGTGATTCCTTGTGCCAACGGGACAGACGCGTTGCAAATTGCTATGATGGGTCTGGAACTAAAACCAAGCGATGAGGTCATCACAGCCGATTTTACATTCGCCGCCACTGTGGAGGTCATTGCCCTCTTGCAATTGACCCCTGTTTTGGTAGATGTGTATCCTGATACTTTCAATATAAATATCGAAGCATTGGAAAATGCCATTACCTCAAAAACAAAAGCTATTGTACCGGTGCATTTGTTTGGTCAATCGGCCAATATGGATGCCATTATGGCTGTCGCCGAAAAACACAATCTTTATGTGATTGAGGACAATGCCCAGGCCATTGGTGCCAATTACACTTTTAAAAACGGAAGCAAAAAGAAAGCCGGGACCATAGGCCACGTGGGTGCTACTTCATTTTTTCCATCAAAAAACTTGGGATGTTACGGAGACGGTGGCGCTATTTTCACCAATGATGATGACCTGGCACATACCCTGCGAGGAATCGTCAATCACGGAATGTATGAGCGTTACTACCACGATGTGGTGGGGGTAAACTCGCGTTTGGATTCCATTCAAGCTGCGGTGTTGCGTGCCAAATTGCCCAATCTCAACCAGTACAACAAAGCCCGTCAGGAGGCAGCGAGAAAATATACAGCCGCATTAAAAGACCACCCTGCCATTGAAACCCCGGTGACCAAAACAAATCTTGATTGCAACAAAACCAACGGAATTTGTGACACCTGTGATTGCCACGTTTTTCATCAATACACCCTAAAAATCACCAACGGTCAACGCGATGCACTCGCCAAACATTTACAGGAAAAAGGAATTCCACACGGGATTTATTACCCCATCCCGTTGCATAGTCAAAAAGCTTATAAAGACAGTCGTTATAACGAAGCCGATTTTCCGGTGACCAACCAATTGGTCAAAGAAGTGATTTCATTACCGATGCATACGGAGCTGGATGATGAACAGATTGGGTTTATTACGAATACGATACTAGAATTCCTGCGAAAGCAGGAATCTCGATAATTGAAGTTCAAATTCCCGCGAAGTTAGGAATCTCGGGGACTGGAGTTACAATTAAAATTTAATCATTTAAATTACGAGACCCCCGCCTTCGCGGGGGATTGATATGAAAATACTGGTTACAGGAGGTTTAGGATACATCGGTTCACACACGGCAGTTGCTTTGCAGCAAGCCGGGTTTGAGGTGTTGATTGTGGACAATATGTCCAATTCGTCCATCGATGTTTT
>DAINOA010000097.1:0-7895 GCA_036735625.1 Planktosalinus sp.
CGAACCCGCGACCCCCTGCGTGACAGGCAGGTATTCTAACCAACTGAACTACCAGACCAAAATAAAATTTAATTTCTAACAACAGTCAGATACAACCAGGGTTGCTTTATTTTGCTTTTTTGAACGTATCAGCCTGAAATTTTAGACTGATTGCTTATTAGCGAGGGCAAATATACACCCTATTTTAGTTTCCGCAAATAAAAATATAAAAAAAGATAACTAATTTTAAGTGAACTTTTGCCGCTCAATCAAATAGGTGGTCAGGATTTTTGAAAAGCCTGCGTTGATGTCGGCTTCAACATACTTAATGCGGTATTGTGCACACTTGAGCTTTAGCTCTTTAAAATAGGAGGAAACCGCTTTTTCATAATTTTCCTTTACGGTATCAGGATATATGTTTATAAACTCGCCCGTTTCCACATCAACAAATTTTCTGGGTTTGTTGTCATAATCAAAACGCAGTTCTTTGCTTTTATCTAAGGTGTGAAAAAGAATGACCTCGTGTTTGTTGTATTTCAAATGTTGTAATGCTTCAAAGAGTTTTTCTTCTTCCAGGTTATCCTGAAACATATCTGAAAACAAAAAAACCAGCGAACGACGTTTCATTTTTTCTGCAATAAGATGAAGGAATTGATAGGTTTCCGTCTTTTTTTCTTTGGATTTTGTGATAACGGCTTCATTTAACTTGTCAAGCAACATTTGGTGGTGGCGTTCACTGCCTTTTTCAGGGGCGTAAAATTCATATTCCTGGGAATAGATACTTAGCCCCACTGCATCGCGCTGCCTCTTGAGCAAATTCATTACTGCAGCACCGGCCAAAGCCGAAAAAGCAATCTTATTCAATGAATTGATTGTGAATTCCTTTTTCTCTGGGTAGTGCATCGAGGTGGAATTATCAATAATAAGGTGACAACGTAAATTTGTTTCCTCTTCATAGCGTTTTGTAAAAAGCTTGTCGGTTTTTGCAAACAACTTCCAGTCAATGTGCTTTGTGCTTTCGCCGGAATTGTACACTTTATGCTCTGCAAACTCTGAAGAAAACCCGTGAAACGGACTCTTGTGCAAACCCGAAATAAACCCTTCCACCACTTGGGTAGCGAGGAGTTCCAGATTTTTAAAACCTGTGATTTCGTTTATTTGCGTTTGAATGTCCATTTAAATAAACCTGACAGGTTTAGTACTGATTTAAATTACTTTATCCACAATTCCATAATCCACAGATTCTTTTGCATCCATCCAGTGGTCACGGTTAAAATCTTTTAGGATTTTTTCTACTTTTTGCCCACAATTATTGGCTAAAATTTTAGCGCTCAACTCTTTGGTTTTTAAAATTTCCTGAGCTGTAATTTCAATATCACTCGCAGGTCCGCGAGCTCCACCACTGGGTTGATGAATCATCACTCGGGCGTGAGGCTGGATAAATCGTTTTCCCTTTGTTCCTGCAGAAAGTAAAATGGAGCCCATTGAGGCTGCAAAACCGGTGCAAATGGTAGAAACATCACTTTTCAAAGATTTCATACAATCATAAATTGCAAAACCCGAAGTAACATAGCCCCCCGGGCTGTTGATATACAAATGGATGTCTTTTTTTTCGAGTGCATCGAGATACATCAAGCGGTCAATCACATGCTTGGCAGAATCATCATCTACCTGACCCCAGAGAAAAACTTTTCTTTCTTCCAGTAATTTACTGTCTATTGTGTCCTGAACTTTTATAGGTTTATTCATTGTTTAAATTTTTTCTAAAATTAAAAAAAGGTTTAACAACTTGCTAAACCTTTTCATTTAATTTACTATTCAATTACTAAAGCAATGCGTCCAATGCTTCTGCATAAGTGGTTTTTGGAGCAACACCCACTTGACGTCCCACAACTTCTCCATTTTGGAACACCAAAACAGTAGGGATGTTTCTAACGCCAAATTTTGCAGCAAACTCCTGGTTTGCATCTACGTCAACTTTGCCTACAACAGCTTTGCCTTCATAGTCATTGCTAATTTCATCAATGATGGGTCCCACCATTCTGCAGGGGCCACACCAGGCTGCCCAAAAATCTACCATTACCGGTTTATCACTTTTAAGCACCGTTTCTTCAAACGTTGCATCTGTTATTTCTAATGCCATAATATTTGTTTTTATAATTTACAAATTTAGTCAAAATAGTTTCCAAAACTTACAAAATACAAATCAGTTTTGGTTATAAACACATCAGAGATAGTTATTTTAATTCAGTTTATACAAAAAACTTTCCTTATCGAGGGCATCAAGAAGCTCTTGCGAAATCTGAATTTTTTGTTTCCTGCTGCTCAATTGCAATTGTATTTCTTCTTCAGGCTCATAAAAGTAAAAGTCCAAGGAGTGGTTACCTTTGTGTGATTTCAACAAGCTTTTTAATGCTTCAACTTGTGCATCAAGTATCTCATCCATTTTTAATTGAATGGTAATTCTTTTGGAATTTTGTTCTAATATATCCTGTAATAATTGAATGGTTGTAAATTGAATGCGGGTATCTGTTTTTTCGCCGGTTTTTTTATCAATCCAACCTTCTTTTGCAAATACTCTGCAAAATAAAAATCCGTTGGGGATTATAAAATGACGAAATTTAAGATATTCTTCACCAAAAATTCTAAACTCAAAGGAGTCGCTGTAATCTTCAATGATAAATGAAGCCCAGCCCTTTCCGTTTTTGGAAACCCGATGCTGAACTTCTGTGACAACGCCACCAAAAATAAGCTCCTTGTTGATGAATCTGTCTAAATTGTAAAAATCAGAAATTCGGTTTTTGCAAAAAGTATTTATTTCAGTTTTAAAATCATCCAGAGGGTGTCCGGAAATATAAATACCCACCACTTCCTTTTCTAGTTTTAGTTTTTTCATGGTTCCCCATTCTTCACAAGGAGGCACTTCGGGTTCCGGGATTTGAACATCGCTGCATTCGCCAAATAAACTTATTTGCGACGAATTTTCATTTTCCTGAAATTTCGCTGCATAGCGCAACACTTTTTCCAGAAAAATAATGCCGTCACCTTCATCGTGTAAATACTGTGCCCGGTGGGTGTCAAAACTGTCAAAGCCACCTGCCAAAGCCAAATTTTCAAAGGCTTTTTTGTTCGCAGACCTCAAGTCGATGCGTTTTGCCAGATCAAAAACAGATTTGTATTTGCCGTCTTTTCGGTTTTCTACTATGGTGGCCACGGCATTGCCGCCAACCCCCTTCACGGCACCCATCCCAAAACGAACAGCACCTTTATCGTTGACTGTAAATTTGTAATAAGATTCATTCACATCAGGTCCTAAAACTTCGAGTCCCATTCGTTTACATTCTTCCATGAATTTGGAGACTTCCTTGATGTCGTTCATATTATTTGAAAGCACAGCCGCCATATATTCTGCCGGAAAGTTTGCTTTTAGATAAGCCGTTTGATAACCTATCCACGCATAGCAAGTGGAATGTGATTTATTGAATGCATAACTGGCAAAGGCTTCCCAGTCTTTCCATATTTTTTCCAAGACTTCTACCGGGTGACCATTGGCGGCACCTCCTTCTAAAAACTGTGGTTTCATTTTAGCGAGTACATCAGAGAGTTTTTTCCCCATTGCTTTTCGAAGCACATCGGCATCACCTTTTGTAAAGCCTGCCAATTCTTGCGAAAGCAACATCACTTGCTCTTGATAAACCGTAATACCATAAGTTTCCTTCAAGTATTTTTCCATGATGGGTAGGTCATATTTAATGACTTCTTCGCCGTTTTTTCTTTTAATAAAACTGGGAATGTATTCAATGGGACCCGGCCGGTACAGTGCGTTCATAGCAATCAAATCTGCAAAAACGGTGGGTTTCAAGTCTTTCATGTATTTCTGCATTCCTGCAGATTCATACTGGAAAGTGGCTACTGTTTCGCCTTTTTGAAATAATTCATAGGTTTTTTCATCGTCCAGCGGAAAAGTATCCGGGTCAAGGTCGATGTTTCTTTTCATCTTCACCAATTCAACAGCATCTTTAATAATGGTTAGGTTTTTAAGTCCTAAAAAGTCCATTTTCAATAGACCCGCTTCTTCAACGACCGAGTTGTCAAATTGTGTAACAAAGAGGTCTGAATCTTTTGCGGTTGCCACCGGAACATAATTGGTAATATCACCGGGAGTGATAATAACGCCACAAGCATGAATTCCCGTATTTCTCACAGAACCCTCCAAAATTCTTGCCTGATTAATCGTTTGTGCCTGCAGGTCTCCACCTTTTGAAATGGTTAGTAATTCGTTGACTTTCTCAAGGTCTTCTGCTCTGAAAGCTTGTCGGAGCTCACTTTCACTATAGGCAAATATTTTATGGAGTTTGGTCATGGGAGGCATCAATTTGGCAATTCGGTCTGCATCTCCTAAGGGAAGGTCAAGAACTCTTGCAGTATCTCTTATAGCCGACTTTCCGCCCATAGTGCCATAAGTGATTATTTGTGCAACCTGATTGGCTCCATATTTGTTGATTACATAATCCATCACTTTGCTACGGCCTTCATCATCAAAGTCAATATCAATATCGGGCATGCTCACACGATCGGGATTGAGGAAACGCTCAAAAAGCAAGTCATATTCAATAGGGTCAATATTAGTAATCCCTAAACAGTAAGCCACAGCAGAACCTGCGGCAGAGCCTCTTCCCGGCCCTACAGAGACTCCCATTCTTCGTGCTTCTGCAATAAAATCTTGTACAATCAAAAAGTATCCGGGATAACCGGTGTTAGCAATTACTTCAAGTTCAAAATCAAGACGTTCTTGAATTTCAGGAGTAACATCGGGGTATCTTTTTTTAGCGCCTTCAAAGGTGAGGTGCTTCAAATAGGAATTTTCACCCAGTTTTCCATCTTCATCATTTTCCTGAATGAATTTTTGAGGTATATCAAATTTAGGAAGTAACACATTTCGCGTAAGCGAGAAGGTTTCCACTTTATCAATGACTTCTTTAATGTTGAAAATAGCCTCAGGGATATCTCTAAAAAGCGCTTTCATTTCTTCTGTACTCTTGAAATAATACTCCTGATTGGGCAATCCATAGCGGTAACCCCTTCCACGTCCAATGGGTGTTCCCTGCTTTTCACCGTCTTTAACACAGAGCAAAATATCGTGTGCATTGGCGTCCTCCTGCTTGATGTAGTGAGTGTTGTTTGTTGCAATTACTTTGATAGTGTGTTTTTTTGCAAACTCGATGAGTACAGGATTTACGCGGTCTTCATCTTCCTGATAATGGCGGTTGAGTTCTATATAGAGATCCTCTCCAAAATGTTCTTTCCACCAGAGTAGGGCTTCTTCGGCTTGATTTTCTCCAATGTTTAATACTTTGCCAGGGACTTCACCATAGAGACTTCCTGTGAGGACGATTAGGTTGTCCTTGTATTTTTCAACAATTTCTTTGTCGATGCGGGGCACATAATAAAAGCCTTCGGTATATGAAATGGAGGCCATTTTTGCAAGGTTGTGATAGCCTTGTTTGTTTTTGGCAAGGAAAACAACTTGATATCCGTGGTCTTTTGTGCTTTTATTCAATCGGTCTTCACATACAAAAAATTCACAACCCACAATGGGCTTGAGGAGTTGAGGGGTTTCTTCTTTTTCATGGGCTTCTTTAGTAACTTTTGCATTGTGAGCAGCGACTGCTTTCACAAAGTGAAAGGCACCCATCATGTTTCCGGTATCTGTTATAGCGAGAGCCGGCATATTGTTTTCAGCGGCAGCTTTGACAAGATCCTGTGTGCTGGAGGTTGATTGTAAAATCGAAAACTGAGAGTGGTTATGCAGATGTGCAAAAGGGACTTCTTTTAAATCGGCTATATTTTGTTTGATGTCTGCTTGTGAAACTTCTTCAGAAACATTTTTTTCAAATTCCTCCCTAATTTTTTCTGAGGCTTTCTTTAGATTAATGTGTTTTAAACCAATGAGTTGAATAGTTTTTGGGTTTGCTTCAGAAAATTGTTCAAAATAATCGGGTTGAACGCCCAGCTCTTTGGCAGTAAATTCTTTGCGTCTAATGAGTTCTAGAAAACAGCGTGTAGTTGCTTCAACGTCTGCGGTAGCGTTGTGAGCTTCAGAGAAAGGGGTGTTGAAAAGATATTGATGCAATTCTGTGAGTGTGGGAAGTTTGAATTTTCCACCGCGTCCACCGGGAATTTGACAAAGCAGCGCGGTGTTTTCTGTACAGGTGTCGAGAACCGGGAGTTTTGTGACAGGGGTTTCACTATTTTTTCGGTAAAACTCAGCTCCCATAATGTTGATGTCAAACCCTACATTTTGACCCACAATGAATTTGGCTTTGCTCAAAGCTTCATTAAATTTGCTGAGCATTTCTTCAAGTGGAATTCCTTCTTTTTGAGCGAGTTCTGTGGAAATTCCGTGGATTTTTTCGGCATCAAACGGGATGTTGAACCCATCCGGTTGTATTAAATAATCCTGATTTTCAATGAGATTTCCAAACGCGTCGTGTAGTTGCCAGGCAATTTGAATACAGCGCGGCCAGTTGTCTGTGTCAGAGATAGGAGCGTTATAATTTTTTGGTAATCCGGTTGTTTCGGTATCAAAAATCAGGTACATAAATCAAGGTTTATAGCGAGTAAAATAAGACTTTAAAAATACGAATTCTTTATGCTGAAATAAAACTTTAGTTATCAACAACCGCTAAAATTTTATAAAAAAAAGGTGGCTCATTTTGAGCCACCTTATAAATGATTAGATATTTAAAAGTTCTTTTAATAGGAAAAGTTGAATTGCCCTTGGGTTACTTCAACCCCTTCAGAGCCTCCTGTTAAGAAAGAAAATGCACCTGAAATTTCATTCAAAGTAGTGTTGTGATTTACAATTGAAATAATTCCTGAAATGGCTTCTAAAGTGGTTCCATCAAGGGTATAACTTGCTGTGATATTTTCGCCAATGGGATTGTTTCCATTGGTAAGTGTACTAGGAAAAGAAAGTGAAATACTTTGATTCTCTGCGCTTCCGTTGATTGTGATAAGGTTATTTACTTCAGATGCAGAAGTTGTTTCAGCTTCAAAATCAGTACCGTTGATTGTTGCAGCCAGGAAATTAGCAGGAGGATCTGGTTCACCTGATGTTGAACCGGCAACGATGGGGACTTTAAAGAAAAAGCCTTTTTGAGCATTTAAGGTATCCAAACCAAATCGATACGCATCAAACTTAAAGGTACCGGTAAACGTATTGTTTGCAGTGCTTTCAATGACTACCTCTCCGCCTCCAAAGGGTCTGGTGGTATAAATTGAGCCTAAAAAGTCTTGAAAAGCAGCTCGATTCACACCGGTAGCTCCCAGTGTATATACACCTTCTGCAGAACCGCTCAAGGTTATGGTTAAGTTCTCCACATCTGTTACACCTTGCATTACCAAATTGCCATTGGGTAAAATTTCAGCTCTGGCATCAATGGCGCGGTACAGTACTCCATCAAGTTCTGCCTGAAGGGCAGGACTGTTGTTTTGAATATCATCGCAGCCAGTTAGGGCAAAAACTGCGAAAATGAATAGCATAAAGGTTCTCATAATATTTTATTGTTTGGGTATTTAATCTATAACGAAAGTAAGTTCTTTTCCTTATATAATTTTACAAACCTAATGAAAAAAACCCTTTTTTTAAACTTTTGTTGTTTTATTTAAGGGATTTTAAATTAGAAATATAATTTTTATAGTATCTTTGCGCCCTTAATTATAATTGAGGTCGAGAACCTCCAAAATTAATTCATTTATGCCTGTAAAAATTAGATTACAAAGACACGGTAAAAAAGGAAAACCTTTTTACTGGATTGTGGCGGCTGACGCCCGTGCACCAAGAGATGGTAAGTACCTTGAAAAACTGGGAACTTACAATCCAAACATCAATCCCGCAGAAATCAATATAGATG
>DAINOA010000098.1:0-247 GCA_036735625.1 Planktosalinus sp.
AGAGTTTTGGGAGTTTATTTCTGGGAATAAAAATCTTTATCTTGATATAATTGAACCCTTAGGTCATAAATCAAAAGAAAGGAATGATGAGTTTATAAAGTCGTATTCTAAAATGTTGAATCAATTTACTAGAGATTTTATAAAAGATTTTTGCATGTCAAATGGAGAGATTGATTGGGGAAAACTTGTAAAATTGAACTCTGGAATGAAAAATTGAAAAAGTCAATGACAATTGTGCAAAAATTAC
>DAINOA010000098.1:257-7846 GCA_036735625.1 Planktosalinus sp.
CAAAATTTTTATTTAAAAATTTAATTTATGAAAAATTTATTAATTACTTTAATTTTATTAATTTTCCAAAACACATGAGTATCCCTAAGGCATTCCTGTAAAGTTTAAAGATGTTTTCGATAAGTCTTCTTATAACATATGTAGTCCTAATATAAGAGATTTTCACCATCGAAACCACAACCCCAAACAGTTAAGGTTTGTTAAAGACCACCTTGAATGCAAATTATTTATTAAATTTGCACTTAGCTCATGAAAAACATAGTTTCCATCTTATTATCCACCTTGTTGCTACTTAGTAGTGCAGGGGTCACTTATGGTCAGCATTATTGCGGCGGTAAAGTGGTGGCTGATGCTTTGATGATTGGTGAAAAGCATTTATCTTGCAGCGGTTATGCAACACCTTCGGGCGAAAAGAACGCGATGGAATCCCCGGCTTGTTGTGAAAATGTATATCATCAAGTAATAACCGATGATAATTTTTCGTCAAGCTCGTTTGACCTAAATCTAAACCAAACGTTTGTAGCTGCTTTTGTATCTGTTTTTGTGATGCAGGAGCCTGTAATATATACTTCCAAAACAAACGATTTTACTGAATATCTCCCGCCCCCGTTGCTCAGGGATATTCCGGTGCTATATCAAACTTTCCTCATTTAGAATTTACTGAATTTAGACTGATTAATTTCTCTACTTAAAAGATAGAGATCAATTATCCATTTTTAAAGTACAGTAAATATGACACATACTTATATTATTAGCGGAATGACCTGTGGAGGTTGCGTGGCAACTGTAGAAAAAGAGCTGAGCGCTGTCCCGGGTGTTAATGCCGTGGATGTGAGTTTGGAAAAAAATGAAGCCGAAGTTTCCATGTCAAAACACATTGATGTGGAAACTTTTCAAAAGGCTTTATCTTCAAAATATCAAATCACCGAAAAAAAGAAACGCAATGTCTTTGCATCTGTAAGCTCTGCACCAAAGGAAGAAGAAAAATCCAAGCTCCGGCAATTAACCCCCTTATTCCTGATTTTGGGATACATCACTGCGGCTTCGGTTTTACTGAATTATCAAGATTGGAACCTCGGCGAGGCCATGTTTGATTTTATGGGATTGTTTTACATCGTTTTCAGCTTTTTTAAACTGCTCGATTTAAAAGGATTCCCTGATTTGTTCAGGATGTATGACCCCTTGGCAAAAGTTTTTCCTATGTATGGATGGATTTATCCGTTTATTGAAACAGCACTTGGATTGATGTTCCTGATGCGTTTTCAGACAGACATTGCTTTGGTGACAACGATTATTGTTTTAGGAATCACTACAGTAGGTGTAACCAGAACACTTTTGAGTAAAAAAGCCATTCAGTGTGCTTGTTTGGGAACGGCTTTAAAACTCCCCATGACCCAGGCCACTTTTATTGAAAACGCGATTATGTTAATCATGGCATTTTGGATGCTTTTAGGCACATCGATATGAGGAAGACCTTTTATGTAACGTTGTTATTTCTTTTCGCTTTAAGCGAAATATATGCACAACAATTTGTCACGGGAACCATTTATGAAACGACAAACAACAACGCCGAAGCCCCTTTGGAAGGCGCCAATGTGTACTGGCTTGACACGACGGTGGGGACGATTACCAATGAAGAAGGCAAATTCACAATTCCCTACCAAAGACGTGATTCAAAACTGATCGTGAGCTATGTGGGCTTTAAAACTGATACCATCACAATCACAGAGCCCACTGAAATCAGGCATTGGTTGATTGAAGAAAGCAGCCTGGACGAGGTTGTTTTACAAAACCGAAAACAAACAGCTTTTCGTTCTTATTTGCAGGCACAGAACGTGACAAACATTAGCAGCGAGGAGTTGCTGAAAGCGGCTTGCTGTAACCTTTCTGAAAGTTTTGAAACCAATCCGTCGATAGATGTCAATTTTCCCGACGCCCTTACCGGAAACCGTCAAATAAGAATGCTGGGTTTGACAAGTCCATATACACTCATCACGCTGGAAAACATTCCGGCGATAAGGGGTGCTTCACAAAGTTATGGACTCAGTTTTGTGCCGGGCACCTGGGTGGAGAGTATCCAGATTTCCAAAGGAGCGGGGAGTGTGGTGAATGGTTTTGAAAGCATCGCGGGTCAAATCAATGCCGAGTTGCAAAAACCGGCTACAGATGATGCTTTTTTTGTAAATGCCTATGCAGGAAATGACGGACGTTTTGAGTTGAACAACCACCTTAATTTTAAGTTGAATGAAAAGTGGTACACCGGTCTTTATCTTCACGGAAACCTACGTGAAAATAAAAACGATATGAATGACGATGGCTTTCTTGACAATCCTTTACAGCAACAACTCAATGTGATGAACCGCTGGCAGTATATGGATGCTCAGAACGGCTTTGTCGGGTTTTTAAACATCAGGTATTTGACAGACCAAAAGCAAATTGGCCAAGTGGATTTCAATCCGGATACAGATAAATTTACTACCAATGCCTGGGGTGGCGAAATAAAAACAAACCGGGCAGAGGCTTCCCTGAAATTGGGCTATGTATTTCCTGAAATTCCTTATCAATCCATAGGGGTTCAGGTGGCATACAGTGACCACAGGCAGGAGTCTTATTTTGGGTTTAATGTGTATGATATTCAACACAGGAGTTGGTATTCCAATGCTATTTTTAGTTCTATTATTGGTGACTCCAGGCATAATTTTAAAACCGGAATTAGTTTTTCTTCAGATTACTATGATGAACAGGTTAGAAACACAGACTACTTGCGAATAGAAAATGCGATAGGTGGATTTTTTGAATACAGTTATGACAATTTGGGGAATTTAAATCTCACAGCGGGTGTTAGGATTGACCATCACAATATGATTGAAACCTTTGTGACACCTCGCTTTCATGCCAGATATACGCCTTGGGACAAAGCAGCACTTAAAGGATCATTTGGCAGGGGAGTGCGTGCAGCCAGTATTTTTGCTGAAAACCAACAATTGTTTTCATCGGCGAGAACTATCTCTTTTAGAACTACTGCCGGAGGGCGTTTTTATGGACTTGATGCTGAAGATGCCTGGAATTATGGAATCTCTTTTTTACAGGGATTCAGGATTTTTAACCGGGAAGCAGACATCACTTTTGATTTTTACAGAACTGATTTTGTCAACCAGGTCGTGGTCGATTGGGAAGACCCCCAAGAAGTGGTGTTTTACAACCTTGACGGAAAAAGTTTTGCAAACAGCTTTCAAACTGAAGTAAACCTGTCTCCCGCAGACCGCGTTGACGTTAGGCTTTCTTACAGGCTTTTTGATGTTCAGACAGACTACCTTAATGGAAGGCTTCAAAAACCATTGACACCAAAACATCGGTTTTTTGCCAATGCAGCCTATGAAACCAAACTTTCAGACAAGGGCTCACAGTGGAAGTTTGATGCCACATACAACTGGCTGAGTGACCAGCGTTTTCCGGCAACGCTTTCAAACCCGGAAGCCTTTCGCGTAAGCGAAAAAACCCCGCATTTAAATACGCTGAATGCGCAAATTACCAAAGTATTCAGTCCTAAATTTGAAATTTATGTGGGTGGTGAAAACATTACTAATGTGAAACAAAACAACCCCATAGTGGGAGCTGATGACCCTTTTGGACCTTACTTTGATACTACTTTTGTGTATGGTCCCATTTTTGGGAGTATGTATTACACGGGATTGCGATGGAAAATATAAAGTTAGAAGTACGAAGTTAAAAGTTAGAAGTATAGAAATTTTGTTAAATTTATAAAATTAAAAATAGTATGAAAAAAATCATTTTAGTAGCATTAGTTATGATGTTTGGTGTGCAGGTTCAGGCACAGGACAGAAATGCAAGAGCAACTATCGAGGTTGACGGTGTGTGTTTGATGTGTAAGGAACGCATCGAAAAAGCAGCAATTAAGACCAAAGGAGTTAAATCTGCCGTATGGGATGTGAAAACCCATATGCTCTCCCTGATTTATGACGAGAGAAGGACTAACCTTCAAACCATAGAAGAAAGTCTTGCCGCAGTGGGGCACGACACAAAAAACGTAAAGGCCAGTGAAGAAGCTTATGAAGGCTTACACCACTGTTGTAAGTATAGGGATCAAGCAGTTGTTGATGAGCATTAAATTCATTAAGCCAATAAAAAGCTATTAATTCAGCCAAAGTTAAACAACAGGTTTATGAAGAATATATTACTTTTCGATATGCTCTGTTAATTCTCTGAACAACTGCTCCAGATTCTTATTCTTTGTGTTGAGTTGTAGGATTTTTAAACCGTTGTCATGGGCAAAGTCAAACACCGCTGGGCGCATGTCTTTTTCGGTAGCGAAAGTGAGATCGTAAATAAAATCATGGGTGTTAGTAACGTCTTTAATCTTAGGTAAATTTTTCAGGGCGACCTCTTCCACACGGTAGTCAAATTCCACTTCTATAATCTGTGCTTGATTTGCTTTTAATTCGGTTATTTTTTTATCAGCTACGATTTCACCTTTATTGATAATAATCACCCGGTCGCAAATGGCTTCCACTTCCTGCATAATATGAGTGGAAAGAAAAACTGTTTTTTCCTTGCCGGTGTTTTTGATGAGGTTTCTAATTTCGATAATTTGGTTTGGGTCAAGTCCGGTGGTAGGCTCATCGAGTATCAAAACGTCAGGATTGTGGAGAAGTGCATTGGCAAGTCCCACCCGCTGGCGGTAGCCTTTGGAAAGCGCGCCTATTTTTTTATGGGCTTCAGAGGTGAGTCCGGTTTGTTCAATGACTTTTTCAACATTACTTTTTGAAATGTTATAAATAGAAGCATTGAAACGCAGGTATTCGCGCACATACATGTCAAGGTATAAAGGGTTATGCTCAGGAAGATAGCCCACACTTTTTTGCACCTCTTTTTTGTTTTCGGTTACAGAGAAACCGTTGACTGTTGCACTGCCTTCAGTGGCAGGAATAAAAGTAGTGAGAATTTTCATCAAGGTCGATTTGCCGGCACCGTTGGGCCCAAGAAAACCAACGATTTCGCCTTTTTGAATTTCAAAAGAAACACCAGTCAAGGCGTTTTGATCACCATATTTTTTTGAAATGTTTTCGACCTGTATTGACATAGTGGCTTTTTGACAAAGATAATTTAATTTCGCTTGAAGATGAATACATAAAAAAACTACTTTTTTTTTGAAAAAGTATTTTTGTATTCAATTTTTTCTATATTAGCCTAATCAAATCATAACAGTGAGATGGCAACACAGCATTTCTTTTATTATAACAGCTTCTTTACTTTTTTCTTTTGGAAAAAGGCGGGATTGTTAATGTGTTATGATAAATAAATAAAAATCAAAAAACTAACAATACAATCCCGAAATTTTTCGGGATTTTTTTTTGGATACAATTATGATAGACGTTTTACAAAAAGTGGCCATTCAAGGCATATTGGGTTCTTTTCATCATCAAGTGGCAATGGAAGTTTTTCCGGGTTTGCAGGAAGATGGGATTGAGGAGTGTTTGTCCTTCAGGCAACTTGTTCAGGGATTGGCAACACAAAAAACTCAAAAGGCGGTTATGGCCATAGAAAATTCCATTGCCGGTGCCATATTGCCCAACTTTGCAATGATAGACCAAAATAGTTTTCATATAACCGGTGAGCACTACCTGAATATAGAAATGAATTTAATGGCATTAAAGGGTCAATCAATTTCTGAAATAAAAGAAGTGCATTCACACCCTATGGCGTTGTTGCAATGTGAGGAATTTTTCAGAAAACACCCTCATTTAAAATTGGTTGAAAGCCAGGATACAGCTGCTTCTGCCAAATTCATTCAAGAGAATCAACTCAAAAATATTGCAGCTATCGCCGGAAGTCACGCCGCCAAATTGTATGAAATGGAAATTTTAGTTTCAGGAATTAACACCGTAAAAAACAATCAAACACGATTTGTAGTTTTAAGCAACTCACCGGTAGAGATAGAGAAAGAAAACATCAACAAGGCGTCTTTAAAATTTGAGTTGGAACACACACAAGGTAGTTTGGCAACAGTACTCAATGTAATGAACAACTGCAATATGAATCTTACAAAAATACAGTCGCTTCCCAATATTGAAATACCCTTTCAATATATATTTTTTGTGGATGTAACCTTTGAAGACTATACACATTTTGAAAAAGTAAAACAAGTATTAGCAATTTTAACCTCCCGTTTTAAAGTACTGGGAGAATATAAAAGTGGAAACCGATGATAAAAACAGCTAAACGATTAAGCACCGTTGAAGAGTACTACTTTTCGCAAAAATTACGGCAAGTGAAACTATTGCTCAATGCAGGTAAACCCATTATAAATTTAGGTGTGGGAAGCCCAGATTTGAGCCCTCCAAAAGAGGTGATAACGGCTATGCAACAAGCTCTTTTTGACCAGCAAGCACATCAATACCAAAGCTATCAAGGCATCCCTGAATTGCGATCAGCAATGGCCGATTTTTACCAGAAAAACTTTCAAGTAGCATTGGAGCCCAATTCAGAGATTTTACCCCTTATGGGTTCAAAAGAAGGGATTATGCATATCTCTATGGCGTTTTTAAATGATGGAGATTCCGTTTTGATTCCAAATCCCGGTTATCCTACCTATTCTTCAGTGACAAAACTTGTGGGAGCCATCCCTTTGTATTATGAGTTAAAAGAAAATGAAAACTGGTTGCCAAACCTGAAGGAAATTGAAAAACAGGATTTGAGTCGTGTAAAAATTATGTGGTTGAGTTATCCTCATATGCCAACAGGCGCAATCGCAACTATAGAAATCTTTGAGGAACTTATTGCTTTCGCTAAAAAGCATAACATACTTTTAGTTAATGACAACCCATATGGCTTTATTTTAAATGAGAAAAAGCTTTCTTTATTAGCTATTCCAGGATCAAAAGAGGTTGCATTGGAGCTTAATTCAATGAGCAAATCATTCAATATGTCCGGCTGGCGCATTGGGATGGTTCTGGGAAAATCAACATTCTTGGATGCCATTTTAAAAGTAAAAAGCAATATGGACAGCGGTATGTTTTACCCTCTGCAAAAAGGTGCCATCGCAGCGTTGAAACTTAATGATGAATGGTTTGCTTCTCAAAATGAAATCTATAAAAGAAGAAGAGACTTAATTTATAATTTGGTCACCCTTATGGGTTGCACTTATGAAAAACACAAATCCGGATTGTTTGTGTGGGCAAAACTACCGTCCTCAAATCAATCTACTGAGGTTTTTATTGAAAACATTCTCATTGAAAAAAATATATTTATCAGCCCGGGTACAGTTTTTGGAAGTCGAGGAGAGGGGTACATTCGGTTTTCCTTATGTGTTACTGAAGAAAAAATAAAAGAAGCAATAAGTAGGTTTTAAAAAATTATACTAATCAAATGAATGTATTTGTAATCGGAATTGGATTAATTGGCGGGTCTTTGGCAAAAGACATTAAAGTGCTTTACCCACAGTCCAAATTATTTGGAATTGATAGTAGTGAGATGCATTTAACGCAAGCACTTTCTTTAAATATTATTGATGAAAAGGCTACTATGAATGATTTAAACAAAGCCCATTGGGTAATTGTTGCGGTTCCTGT
>DAINOA010000099.1:0-7834 GCA_036735625.1 Planktosalinus sp.
TTACAGGATATAAATAAAAAAATCCCTCCCAAACTCTTTTTGGGGAGGGATTTTTTTGTAGCGTGAGGGGGACTTGCCTGTCCGCCTCTGGCGGAAACCCCCGTCCGCCTTTGGCGGATATGAATCCTCCATTTATTCTTTATATAGTGGGATTATTTGTTCCTTGATATACTTTCTTCCAACCCCAGACTTGAGCCATTTTTCTCTAATGATTGCTTCTTTTTTAGATGTAAAAAAATCTGTATAAACAACAATCCAGGGTCTGAACTTAACAGTGTAACCTTTGGTTGAAAAAGTGTTGTGTGAATAGAATCTTTGAATTAAAGAGGAAGAAAGAATATCCAATAAAAATTTTATTGAACTTTGTTGAGTATAACACATAAGTAATGAACTGGTTCATTCTATAAAAATTAAAAAATCCCCTGAAAATCAGGGGATTTTTTGTAGCGTGAGGGGGACTTGAACCCCCGGCCTCCGGGTTATGAATCCGACGCTCTAACCAGCTGAGCTACCACGCCATAAATTCCTGTGAAGGCAGGAATCTCAAACACTATTTTTTGAGTGCGCAAATATAAAAACAATTTATAGCAGCGCAAAGCTTTATTTTGACAAAATATTTTTTAAAATCTTTTCTATTTTCAATTTAATATCTATATTGTGCAACAACTAACTTTTTATAAAATGGCAATCAAGGAAAAATTTGAGATGGAGTTCCCAATACAGGTCTCTCCGGCTCTTCTTTATCAGTACATATCGACTCCTTCCGGATTGTCTGAATGGTATGCAGAAAATGTGAATTCGCGTGGTGAAATCTTTACTTTTATTTGGAATGGCTCTGAAGAAAAAGCAAAACTAATGGGCAAAAAAAATGAAGAACGCATCAAGTTTAAATGGCTTGAAGATGAAAATCAAGATACTTTTTTTGAAATGCTCATTCAGGTGGATGAAATTACTAAAGATGTTTCTTTGATGGTGACAGATTTTTCAACGGAAGAAGAGTTGGAAGAAAACAAAATGCTTTGGGATAGTATGGTTTCAGAGCTAAAGCACATTTTAGGCTCGACCTAAAGTATCCAAAATAAACCTTGTATCTTTGCCTCGTTTTATAAAACGAGGTTTTTTTATGATTAATTTAAACGGAACAATCCTTCCGGAGCAAGATGCAAAAATTTCTCCTCACAACAGAGGGCTTTTTTATGGCGATGCAGTTTTTGAAACCCTTCGCATTTCAACAGGAAAAATTCTTTTTTGGGAAGACCATTATTTACGGTTAATGGCATCTATGCGCATTATGCGAATGGATATTCCTATGAATTTTACAATGGAATATCTGGAGGAACAAATTTTAAAGACTACAATTGTTAACCATCCTGATAATCAAGCTGTCAAAGCTAGACTCACTGTCTATCGAAATGAAGGTGGTTTATACACACCTTCAAATACATCTGTTTCATTTTTAATCACTTCAGAAACTTTGGAAACTACCTTTTACCTGCACAATACAAAATCGTATGAGGTCGAATTGTTTAAGGATTACTATCTCAATTCGGGATTGCTCTCCACCATAAAGTCAAACAATAAATTGTTACACGTTCTAGGTGGAATTTTTGCTAAGGAAAATAACTATGACAACTGTTTGTTACTTAATGAAAACAAAATGGTCGTGGAGGCCCTTAACGGAAATTTATTTTTAGTTTTCGGTAACACAATTAAAACGCCTCCCATTTCTGATGGTTGCTTACGCGGAATTTTAAGAAAACAACTCCTGGATATGGCAAAACAATTGCCCGATTTTACTTTTGAAGAAACTTCCATCTCACCTTTTGAGCTTCAAAAAGCAGATGAACTTTTTATTACCAATGTCATCACAGGAATCCAGACTATTTCAAAATACCGAAAAAAGGAGTATGAATCGCAAGTTTCAAAGGATTTGATAACAAAGTTGAACGTAAAAATTAGATTGAGTTAATTGAAATTTGGGTTTTCGGGAGCGTTTGACCAAAGTAAATAATCGCCACCAAATTCACGCATTTTTTCTTTCCAAAACGAGGCATTGTCTTTGGAAAAAATTTCTTGCTCATAGTTATTTTTAACTACAACCCAACTGTTTATGGCAAGTTCATCTTCCAATTGGTTTGTATCCCAACCTGAATATCCAAGAAAAAAACGAATGTCTTTATCGTGAATCATCTTTTTTTCAAGGAGGTTACTCACTGTTTCAAAATCGCCACCCCAGTAAATTCCATTGGCAATTTCTATACTGTTTGGAATTAAGTCCGGGACTTTATGAATAAAGTACATATTATCTTGTTCCACAGGACCCCCATTATAAACTACAATTTGAGAATTGATAGAAGGAATAAGGTCATTGATGGTGTATTCTAGAGGTTTGTTTAAAATAAAACCAATAAAACCGCTTTCATTTTCTTCTGCGATTAAAACCACAGATCTGTTAAATGAAACATCTCCAATGATTGAGGGTTCCGCCACGAGTAAATATCCTTTAGTTGGTTTTAATGAAGTCATATTTTGATGATAAGTAGTTTAAAACTAGTTAATTTTTAAATGAAATAAAAACAAAAAGTCAAAATCTTCAAATGGTTTATAATAAAAAAGGCTGTCTAAGTTGTTTTAGACAGCCTTTTCTAAAAAAAGTAATAAGGGTAACTTAGTTTACTGATTTTTGAAGATCAGCTCCTGCTTTGAACTTAACCACTTTTTTAGCGGCAATTTTAATTGTTTTACCTGTTTGAGGGTTTCTTCCTTCTCTTGCAGCTCTTTTAGAAACTGACCAAGAACCAAAACCTACTAAAGAGACTCTGTTTCCTTTTTTAAGAGATTTTTGAACATTTCCTAAGAAAGATTCTAATGCTTTTTTTGCAGCTGCTTTTGTGATTCCGGCATCGGCTGCCATTCCATCGATTAAATCTGATTTGTTCATAAAATTTGTTTTTAAATTAAAATGTTGGTTAAACGTAAATTATTTCGCTTTACAAATTTAATCGGATTATCGTTTCATGCAAGCAATCACGCGGTAAATCAGGTTTTTTGTTAATAACTTGTACGCATTGTTAATAAACTTGGTCTTTTTTTAGTTTTTAGATGAGGTCAATAATAGTAAGACTTTAGCGCATACAGGCTCCTTTTTCAATTTTAAAACCATTTAAAAGGGAAACAATATCCATTTTTTTCTTTCCTGGAAGCTGAATTTCATTTATAGAAATGTACCCGTTTTTAACAGCCACTTTTAGTTCTTTTTTTGAACTTAGAATGTCTCCGGGTTTATCACTGTGTGTTATAATTTCAGGAGTCGTTTTGTAAATTTTTACAGCGACTTCTTCTTCACCATTCCTAAAATAACACCAGGCAGATGGGTATGGGCTCAACCCTCTAACCAAATTGTGAATTTTCTCAACGGTCTTGTTCCAGTCAATTTTTGTATTTTCTGTGTGAAGTTTGTAAGCTGTGTTTAAAGTACCGCTATTTTGTTGCTTTTGAGTTTTTACTTTGCCTAAAGCAATTAAATTGACCGTTTTTAAAACAAGTTCACTTCCAGTTTCCATTAATTTATCGTGAAGACTTCCTGCATTGTCTGTGGGTAATATAGGCACTTCTAGTTGTTCAATGATTTCACCGGTATCAATTTTATCGTCTATAAAAAAAGTGGTCACGCCTGTTTTTGTCTCCCCATTTATAATAGCCCAATTAATGGGTGCTGCTCCTCTGTATTGAGGTAGCAGGGAGGCGTGTAAATTAAAAGTGCCGTGTTTTGGTAAACTCCAAACGGATTGTGGCAGCATCCTGAAAGCAACAACAATTTGCAAATCTGGTTTGAGTGCTTTTAATTCATTCTGGAATTCCTCACTTTTTAAGTTGGTGGGTTGCAGCACTTTTAAATTTCGCGTAAGCGCATACTCCTTCACCGCAGATTGGTTTAAACTTCTACCTCTTCCGGCGGGTTTGTCTGAAGCAGTAATGACGCCCACAACATTTATATTATTTTCTAAAAGAGTTTTAAGTATTGCAACAGCAAAGTGGGGTGTTCCAAAAAAGACGATTTTCAAGTCTTGCATTAGATTATGTTGTATTTACTATTCAGATTCAATTTGATTTTATTTACATCAAGTAATTGTTGAAGCACAAAAATCACTTTGGCTTCTGCAAATGTAAGTTTTTCACAAATTTCTCTTGACGTCAATGAGTTTTCTTCTAAAAGAACCAAAATCTCCCTGGATATGAGTTGCAGCTCTTTTTTTGATGGCAAGCTTTGTTGATTTGCACACACACTGCAAATTCCGCAGGGCGTGTCTGATTGGTCTCCGAAATACCGAAGCAATTGTATGCTTTTACACACTTTATTATTCTCAATGTACCCCAATACTACATTCACTTGATTTTTTTTATTGGTATTGAGACGTTCTACAGTTTTTGCAATTCTGTTTATTGTCCTGTCATCTTCTCTGGGCTCAATGAATGTGAGTAAAGTGTCTGTGGTGGCGAGGTGCAGTGAGATTACTTCATCTCTTTCAAATTGCTTGAGGGTTTCAATAATTTCTTTTGTGCTTTGCCCGCTTTTTGAAGCGATGAGTTCGAGGTCAATAGCGGTTTGTTTTTCAAAAATTCCGGTATAGATTCTTAAAATAGTTTTGCCAATAATGGCATTTTTCAAGTTGGTTTCAAGATATGAAATCACTTGATTTGAGGGAATTAAAAACTGAACTTCGGATTTTCTTCCAAATTCAAAGGAAAGTTTGATAATACTCAGTCTGTCCAAAGTTTGAATGGCTAGGTATGTTTTCATTGTGTGAAGCTCATATTGCAGGCAAAATGCTTCAAAATTAAATGAGTGGGTAGTAAATTCACCCTCCCCATAAGCAATATAAAAATGATTGCAGAGTCTTTTATAGACAAGTTTTAGAAATTCAGTTGTGGGTAAGGTGCTTATAAACTGTCTTTTTACTTGTGTTTTATCAGCTTCATTGTGGAGTAAAATTGCTTGAGAATACCCACCATCTCTTCCGGCACGACCGGCTTCCTGAAAATAACTTTCTAAGCTCTCAGGTAGACCTAAATGAATAACTGTGCGCACATTGGCTTTGTCTATTCCCATTCCAAAAGCACTGGTAGCAACCATTACAGGTGTGGTTTCATTGAGCCAGTTTTGAAGTTTTGTTTTCTTGTCTTCAGCCGAGATTCCTCCGTGAAAAAAGGTTGTGTGAATACCTTTGAGATTAAGGTGTTTGCTAATTTCTTCTGTGCTTTTTCTGTTTCGGGTATAAATGATTGCAGGTTCATCACTTTTTAATAATTGCTCCAGACGGTAGTATTTGTCTTCTTCTTTCCAAACTTGATAAGATAAATTTTCCCTGAAAAACGATTTTTGAAAAACTATGGGATTGTTGAGTTCTAATTCGTTGATTGTGTCTGTTAAAACTTCGGGGGTGGCGGTTGCGGTAAGAGCAATGATAGGAACTTTCGGTTTAATTGACCTTAAAATAGAAATATTTTTATAAGCGGGTCTAAAGTCATTACCCCATTGAGAAATACAATGTGCTTCATCTACTGCTATAAGATTGACCTGCATTTTTTCTATGCGATATTGCACGAGTTCTTGCTGGAGCCGTTCAGGTGAAATGTAAAGAAATTTGTAATTACCATAAATACAGTTGTCAAGCAAACGGTCTAAATCAGCATATGAAATACTTCCTGTGAGTGCCATACTTTTTATTCCCATTCTGGTGAGGGCACTCACCTGATCGTTCATCAATGCAATCAATGGGGAAACAACAATACAAATGCCCTCTTCCACAAGAGCCGGTATTTGAAAACAAACAGATTTTCCTCCCCCTGTGGGAAGCAAGGCAACCGTATCTTTTTTATCAAGAACACTTTGGATAATATCTTCCTGTAAGGGTCTGAAATTTTTAAAACCCCAATATTGTTGAAGAATGTCAAGGGGTTTAGTCATTATAAGAGTTTAGTGTATCGATGATAAATGTAATGCGATCTTCAATGCTGCCAGTGGGCACGAGAACAGGTTTATAGTTGTAACTTTTATAGGCATTTTCTAAATAGTAATGAATTTTTTTTGCTTCTTCAAAGCTTTCATAGCGCTCGTTGTCTGAAGTGTAAATTTCTTCCCAGGGAGGTAAAATAAAAATCATATCATATCTGTGGTTATTACACACAAGTTGCATTTCTTCGGGATACTTTTCATCCACATAATGCAAGTATGCAACCACATCGTGAAGACCACGGTCATAGAATAGAAAATTATTTGTAAAAGCTGTTGCAGAATGATATTGTTTGACTCTCCCTTCAAGCAGTAATTCGCTAAACAGGAGTGGTTTTTCCAGAAATAATTGTTCATAGCCCTCTTTTCTGGCTTGAAGGATCACTTCTCTTGAAATTTCGTGCAAGCAGGGGTGTCCTTGAGATTCCAGTTCTTTGATTAAAGATGATTTTCCGGTTCCGGGGGCTCCGGTAATGACAATACGGTTTGGTATCAATGCAACAATTTTTAAATTACAAAATACGGAAAAAGAATTGAATTTGAAATGGTATCTTTGCAATGAAAATAGTTAGAAAAAAGTATCGCCATTTATGAGTCCCGATAAAAAAACGGAAGCGTTTTACAAAAACCTGAAAGAGAAATTAAACAATGATACACTTTGGCCTTCAGAGTATCTTTATAAATTTATAATCCCGACAGATGATGTTAAAGCGGTTCAAATTGAATCCATCTTTAAGGATATGGATGCAAAAATTAAAACCAAATCCTCCTCAAAGGGCAACTTCACGAGTGTTTCAGTTTTAGTTAAAATGAAAGATCCAGACGCTGTCATTGAAAAATACCTTGAAGTTTCAACAATAGAGGGAATAATTTCGCTTTAGCTTAACTATAAAGAAACATTTTTTTACTACTTTGCGCAAAGCAAAAAAAAATAAACTTCAAATAAAACACCTATTATTTTGTTAGACCAATTAGAATACAACACAGAAAGACCCAAACTCATCATTCCGGAATATGGACGTCATATCCAGAAAATGGTCGATCATGCCATAACTATTGAAAACCGCGAAGAACGCAATAAGGTTGCAAAAAGTATTATTGCTGTTATGGGAAATTTGAATCCGCATTTGCGAGATGTACCGGATTTTCAACCGATGCTTTGGGATCAACTTTTTATCATTTCAGACTTTAAGCTCGATGTTGATTCCCCTTTTCCAATACCCACTAAGGAAGAATTAATGGAAAGACCAGACCCGCTTGGTTATCCACAAAACCATCCTAAATACCGTTTTTACGGAAACAATATTAAACGAATGATTGATGTTGCCAATGAATGGGAAGAAGGAGAGAAAAAAGAAGCCCTTGTGATCACCATTGCAAATCACATGAAAAAGTCCTATCTCAACTGGAATAAAGATACTGTTGAGGATGATGTTATTTTTGGCCATTTGTTTGAACTTTCAGGAGGAAAAATCAATTTAAAGGGAAGCGATGAAGATTTGTCTAATGCTTCAGAATTGATGAAGAGCAAAAAGAAATTTACAAACGGAGGTACTACAAAAAAGAATTTTAAAAGTAACAACAGACCCCGAAAGCGTTATTAAGAATAAGATTGTTTTATGGGAATATTTAAAATCGAGGGCGGTCACAAATTAAAAGGAGAAATACATCCGCAAGGCGCTAAAAATGAAGCACTTCAGATACTTTGTGCTGTATTGCTAACTCCCGAAAAAGTAGTAATTAAAAATATACCAGACATCATTGATGTCAATAAGCTCATTGCTGTTTTGGGCAATCTGGGCGTTACAATTGAAAAACTGG
>DAINOA010000100.1:0-7810 GCA_036735625.1 Planktosalinus sp.
TCAAAAGACCCTGAAGATTTGCTTTACAAACCATGGAGCATTATTACCTATGCCTTTCTGCATCAGGGAATTTTTCATATTTTCTTCAATATGTTGATTCTTTATTATTTTGGAAATTATTTTCTCAACTATTTCACACCCAAACGTTTACTAAATTTCTACTTCTTAGGTGCAATTGCAGGTGCGTTGGTCTATTTGTTGAGTTATAATTTCTTTCCTGTTTTTTCAGGTGTGGGAAGGTCATATATGTTGGGAGCCTCGGCTTCAGTAATGGCGATTTTGGTTGGAATAGCAACCAAAGTTCCCAATCTGGGTGTACGGCTTTTTTTATTTGGAACGGTTAAGCTTTGGCATATTGCGGCGGTATTTATTGTACTGGATTTAGTGAAAATGCCTATGGGAAATGCCGGCGGTCATCTGGCACATCTTGGCGGGGCTTTGTTAGGGTATCTCTATGTAAAACAGCTGGATAAAGGCAATGATATTGGTGCCTGGTGGGAATCACTTTCAGACTGGTTTGTTGGTTTGTTTTCTTCTTCTTCAAAGAAAAAACCTTTCAGAAAGGTACACCGAAATACAAGTTCCCGAAAAACAACTCCCAAATCCCGAAAGCCATCCGGACAAGACAAAGGGGATAAGCAAAAAAAAATAGATACTATACTTGATAAAATAAGTAAGAGTGGTTATGACAGCTTAAGCAAAGACGAAAAAGATTTCTTGTTTAAATCCGGTAATGAAGATTAAAAATGAAAAAACTGGGGCTCATAGATAAATTCATATTTTTAATCAACTCTGTTTTTGCACTTTGTTTATTACTTTCTTTAATAGTTCCTTACATACCCCCTCAAAAATTTCCTTTTCTGGCTTTATTGAGTCTTGTGGTTTCTCCTTTGTTTCTTATTAATGTATTGTTTTTTCTATTTTGGTTGTTGCGTGTCAAACGACAGCTACTTTTATCACTCATTGTCCTGATTGTTTGTGCCGTTCAATTCAATTCGTTCTATCGTTTTGATTTTGGAGAAGCACCGTCTTTAAAAGAGCATCAATTAAAAGTAATGAACTACAATGTGCGTTTATTCAATATTTATGACTGGATTAAAGATGAAACAATTCCAAAACAAATTGCACAACTCATTACAGATTCAAATCCTGATGTGGTTAGTTTTCAGGAGTATTCAGGAAATGAAAATGTAAATCTCGATGCATATCCCCATTCTTTTATTCATTTGGTCAAACAAAAGCCTGAATTTGGTCAGGCCATTTATTCAAAATATCCCATCATCAACAAAGGTAGCCTTGGTTTTGAAGACACTTCTAACAATGCGATTTATATAGATATTAAAAAAGACAATGACACCATTCGCATTTATAACATCCACCTGGAGTCAATGCAGGTTCATGAAAATGATGTCGATTTTGATCAGGAAACTTCTAAGCGTTTGATGCGAAGAATGGCTCAATCATTTCAAAAACAACAAAGTCAAGCGGAGGTGATTCTAAAACACTCAGAAACCACAAATCACAAAACCGTAATTATGGCCGATTTAAATAACACGGCTTTTTCTTATGTGTATCGAAGGATAAAGGGGACTAAAAAAGATGCTTTCGCCGAAAGAGGAAAAGGACTCGGTTCTACTTTTGTCTTTAAAAAAATACCCTTGCGCATTGATTTTATTCTTACCGATCGTGCTTTTACAATCAATGACTTCAAAACTCATACTGAAGAATTGTCAGACCATTTTGCGATTTCTTCAGTCTTGAGTTGGGAGTAAACCTCAATGCTTCTTAATGCCCTTTAATGTGTTTTAAACAGAGATTCAAGGTGCTTTTACCACAAACAATCCACCCAGTCTGTTAAGATATGCCACAACAATGCAAAACCTATCACCCGGGTTTTTCTGAAGAAAAGAAACAGAACATAAACACCAATCGCCACATAACTGTGAAGCAGATGAAAACCAATACTACAACGGTTGGGGTCAAATATAGGGTCTGCCAGTAAATGGTCAAGGTCAATAAGCATAGCCAGTAAGAATAGTATATAGACCCACCACAATTCATTTCTATAAAACAAATAAGCAAAACCCAACGGCACTAAAAAGTGCATTCCGTAATGGACGATAAACTGCAAACTCATATGATTTGGTTTTCTAAATAACTTAACGCATTTGTCCCTTCATTGAACAACAAATCAATCACTGAAAGGTTTGGCAAAAAACCATGGTGTTTCTCTAAAACTTGTGTGTAGGGATCATTTTGAAAGTTTGAATTGTTTTTCGCAATCGCCAATTGTCTGAAATCGTTCATATTTGCGACCACTTTTTCATAGGCATCAGTATAGTTAACAGACAAATCAATCCCTAAAGCATCTTTTAAAATTTCAAAAGTTTTCAGATTAAAATCCATAAGATGTGAATATTTTTTATCGTAAAGCGGCGCAAAATCATCTTCAAAGAATTCAAAAAAAGGAGAACTTCTATAAGCGATTTGAATGGATTTCCAATGTTCCCGTTGCCATGGAAAATCATTTTCTATACGCACTTCCTTGTATTTTTGATGCACTCTTTCACGGGTTCCCCGTTTTCCTTTTGAGGTGTGTTTTATGGGAATGTTGAGCAACAATTGACCCTCAGGGGTGGCAATAAATGTGCGGTTTCTATAGGTTTGCTTTTGAAAATTGTCATGCATTTCAAAGGTTATTTCTATCGCTTTTGCAATGGCAGTGAATTGTTGAATGGAACCAAAATAGAGCGGGTGAATGAGAATGTGCATATTTAATTGGTTTCAAGTTTCAGGTTTCAAGTTTGCCTAGTCATTGGAATTTTGTGCTATTATTCCAAATCAAAAATCGTTAATTATAAATCATCAATCGTTAATCAACACCGGAACCAGCACTTTCCATACATTTTCAGCCATAATCTTCTGCCCTTCAGCGGTGGGATGAATCCCGTCTTGCTGATTGAGTTCGGGGATGCCACCCACATTTTCAAGCAAAAAGGGGAGTAGTGTCAAATCGTTTTTTTGAGCCAGTTCAGGAAAAATGTTTCTAAACTCTGCTGTATATTCCGGTCCCATATTGGGTGGTATTTCCATTCCCAAAAGGACTATTTTGGTTTCTTCATTTTTATTTTTTACCTGATCGATAATGGATTGTAGATTGTTTTTAGTTTCCGTAAGTTTAACGCCTCTTAATCCATCATTAGCTCCCAGTTCCAAAACAAAAACAGCCACATCCTGATTGAGTACCCAGTCCAGCCTGCTTTTACCACTGGCAGTAGTTTCTCCACTTAATCCCGCATTAACCACTTCAAAGGACCATTGCAACGAATCGATTTTTTGTTGTATCAGCGCCGGATACGCTTCTTCCAAATCGACACCCAGCCCCGCAGTGAGACTGGTTCCAAAAAAGAGAACAACTTTTCGGTCTTCATTTGTTTTTTCAGAGGTGTTTAAAACAGGTTTTGTTTTTTGGGATTCCGGGGTTTCTTTGCTTTTTTCGCCACAAGAAACCAAAAAAGTGTTCAATAAAATATAACAAAAGATTAACAGGATACGCATTCTATAAGGGCTTAAAAGTTAAAATCATTTCTTTATTTTGCTTAGAATCAAAATGACTCCACAAAAATAGTACAATGACAAAGATATTAAACATTGAGCAGCTAGGAAAGACATATCGCAGTGGTACAAAAGAAATTCCTGTTTTACAAGATATTTCATTTTCCATAGAAGAGGGTCAAACCTATTCTATAGTTGGACCTTCGGGTAGCGGAAAGACCACTTTATTAGGTTTGTGTGCGGGTTTGGATCAGCCCAGTTCCGGTTCTGTAAATCTGTGTGGCTCTGAATTGAGCGCAATGACAGAAGATGCCCGTGCTTTGTTACGCAATCAAAAAGTGGGTTTTGTTTTTCAGAACTTTCAACTCTTGCCCACCTTAACAGCTCTGGAAAATGTAGTAGTTCCTATCGAATTACAAGGAATAAAAAACGCAGCTAAAGCCGGAATGGATTTATTGGATCAAGTGGGATTAGCAGACCGCTTTCATCATTATCCTTCTCAACTTTCGGGCGGGGAGCAGCAGCGTGTAGCTGTTGCCAGAGCTTTTTCAAACAATCCTTCGATTTTGTTTGCTGATGAACCCACCGGAAATCTGGATGCCGATACCGGCGAGAAAATAGTTGAGCTCCTTTTTAATTTAAATAAAGAACGCGGAACCACTTTGGTGATTGTTACACACGACCTTGAACTCGCCCAAAAAACTCAAACCATTTTAAAGCTCAAAGGCGGAAGAATCGCAGCAAAGGAAAAAGGATTCGCATGATAGATAAAAACGCTACATCAAAAGCATCGTTCAGCTGGTTGCTTAAAATGGCTTTACGTGATGGAAAAGCAAGCGGAAAAAAGCTGGGCTTGTTTATGGCTTCCATTGTTTTGGGAATCGCTGCGGTGGTTTCCATTCAGTCTTTTGGTGTAAACCTCAAAGAAAACATTGCCCTGCAGTCCAGGTCTCTGATGGGCACCGATTATAAAATTGACAGTAATGATGCTCCTAATGAACGCATTTTAGCTGTTTTAGATTCGCTGGGTGGTGCAGATGCTCGTGAGATAAGTTTTCCTTCTATGGTTTCCTTTAAAGTGAATGAGGGCACAAAACTGGTTCAGGTAAGGGGAATTGAAGGCGGTTTCCCGTTTTACGGAAGTATTGAAACAGATCCTCCCGAGGCTGCAAACCGTTTTATGGCAGAAGGGGGAGCCTTGCTAGATGCAACTGTCATGCTGCAACTCAACTTAAAACCGGGTGACAGTATCAACATTGGAGAAATAACTATTCCCATTAGCGGTTCTTTGGTATCCATCCCGGGGAGTACAGCCGTTTTTAGTTCGGTAGCGCCACCGGTGGTTCTTTCTTACGATTTAATCGAAAAAACCGAACTCGTTCAAACGGGAAGCCGTGTCAAGTATGATTTCTATTTTGTGGCCCAAGAAGAATTGGATCTGAGAAAACTCAGAACCGATTTGCGTCCCATACTGCAACAAGAAAATTTTTCGATTGACACTCATGTTTCCAGTAGCGAACGACTGGGAAGACGTTTTGATAATTTCGGAAAATTTCTCAATCTCGTTGCTTTTATTGCCTTGCTACTGGGTTGTGTGGGTATTGCTAGTGCCATTCATATCTATATCAAAGAAAAACTAAAGGCGGTTGCTATTCTTAAATGTCTGGGAGCTACAAAACGGCAGACCTTCTCTATTTATTTGCTTCAAATTGCAGGTATTGGGCTTTTGGGTGGTGTGATTGGAACGGTTTTGGGTTTAGGGCTTCAACAGTTGTTTCCTTTGTTTTTGGGTGATTTACTGCCTGTGGATGTGGAAATCACTTTTTCGACACAAGTTGTCTTTATGGGAATAGTGCTCGGTGTCTTTATGTCTGTATTGTTTGCGCTATACCCATTGATGAATACCCTTTATGTATCACCATTACAAGCTTTGCGGGTTGATGAGGGAATTTCTGAAAAATCAAGAATAGCCGGATTGATGGTTCTGCTGGGTATTTTTGTATTTATCTTCCTCTTTTCTTACTGGTTGTTACGAGATGTTTCTTACTCGCTTGCATTTGTTTTAGGAATTTTGATTACGTTTTCCATTTTGGCAGGAGTTGCTCATTTGTTTATGAGGGCAATCAAACGCTTTTTCCCCACCCGTTGGGGTTTTATTGCACGGCAAAGTTTACTGAATTTATTTCGTCCTCAAAATCAAACCTTGATATTGATTCTGGCAATTGGGGTAGGCACTTTTTTAATAAGTACCTTGTATTTTACTAAAGATGTGCTTTTATCTCAGGCATCATTGGAGAGTCAGGTAAATACACCCAACATCATTTTACTGGATGTTCAAAGTGATCAACAGCAAGACGTTGAAGCCTTGATTTTAGAAAATAATCTTCCGGTTTTAGAGAATATGCCCATAGTGACAATGCGTTTGCATGCCATCAATGAAAAGACGGTTAACGAAATGAGGAGAGACACGACGCGAACGATTGACAGATGGTTACTTAATCACGAGTTTAGAGTGTCATACAGAAATGAGTTGAGTATCTCTGAAACAATTGTAAATGGCAATTGGAATACAGCAATTGCTGAAGGTGAGCCTGTTCCCATTTCCATAAGTGATAACCTGGTTAGAGATGCTGCACTTGAGGTGGGAGACGATGTGTATTTTAATGTACAGGGCGTGATTCTTCATACACGAGTGAGCAGTGTGAGAGAAGTGGACTGGAGCCGAGCTCAAATGAATTTTATGATTGTTTTTCCTGAGGGTGTGCTTGAAGATGCTCCACAATTTAGGGTAATCACAGCTCAAACATCTGATGCTGCTGCTTCGGCGCAGTTGCAGCAAGCCGTGGTACAGGAGTTTCCCAATGTGACCATTATTGACATTAGACAAATACTTACAGTTGTTGAAGGCATTTTGGAAAAGATTTCCTGGCTCATCAATTTTATGGCGTTTTTCAGCATTTTTACCGGAATTATTGTTCTACTAGGAGCTGTAAGAACGAGTAAATATCAGCGCATTAGGGAAAGTGTTTTGTTGCGCACACTGGGTGCACAAAGCCGTCAGATTTTAAAAATCACAGCCTTAGAGTATTTTTATCTGGGGGTTTTGGGTTCTTTGTCGGGAATTTTATTATCTCTTGGTGGAAGTCAGTTACTGGCATGGCTGGTGTTTGAAACGCCCTTTGTACCGTCTTGGGTTCCATTTTTAGTACTCTTACCGGGAATTACTGCTTTGGTATTAGTCATTGGCTTAAGCAACAGTGTGAGTGTGTTAAAAAGTCCGCCGCTGGAGGTGTTGCGAAGGGAGGGGGTTTAGTCATTATTATTTAGAATCTATCTAAAAAAGCCAAAGGTGGCTTTATATTGCGAATAACTAGGGATTAAGGTAGGAGTATCTATATATGAGGCTAGCTTACTCACTGAATTTGCCTTGCTTAGTGAGTCACTTCAATTCGGTATACCGAGTGAGCCGGTAGAAGCCATAGATTATGAGCCGATGTTGGCAAAAGTATTTAAATATTCGGGTAATTTATTTTTCCGCATTGGGCGTAATTTTCATCTCTTTTAAAGTCAATACGGTTGTCTTTTGCAAAAGTTGAAATCAAATCAGCAAACTGTTCTTTTTTTTCTTTAGTTACATTTTCATTTAAAACATTGAAAAAATAGTTTTCAATTTCTCCGTTTGGATTAAAATAGATTTTTTGAACAATCGATATTGAACTATCTTTTACCTCCCAGTTAAATTCGTTTTTAGATAGATATGCTCCAATTCTTTGATGTAAATCAGTCCAAGATTCCATTACTACATTGTAGTCAGATTTTGAAATTTGTGGATTGAGCAAATTTGGATGCGTATCATCTAAGTTGATTCTATTATATTCGGCCAATTCCTGTTTATTATCAAAATTGAATACGCCTATTTTTTTTTCTGTTTCGACAATATCTGTTTTACTCTCTGTTTTTTCCTTACAACCATAAATTCCTGTTATAATTGTGAAAATAAAAATTCCTTTAAAGATTAATTTGATTCTCATAATATTTACTTTTTACTAGGATAAAATATAAATTTCACCATATTGTTGCCAACATTAGTATATACAACATGTCTTTGTGGTTTATTGTTGATATATTCCATATCTACAACATGCCATTGTTGCATTCACTAATGTATTAATTTCTATTAAATTATTCCTGTTTATTGATGTCTAGTTGCTTTTTTGCTTTTTTCGTTTTCTAAAAAAGTCAAAAACAAACCAGG
>DAINOA010000101.1:0-7764 GCA_036735625.1 Planktosalinus sp.
GAATTTATTTATTGTTGTCTTGTCTTTAAGAAGAGGTATTAGTTTTTTAATTTCAAAAAAAGTTTCTTGAAACCACCAGGGTATTTTACCAAATTCCAAGAAATAAAAAAAAGCTTCAATATATCTCTCTGAAAATGATAAAGAACTTACTTTTTCATTTTTATTTTGTAATGATGAAAGTTTAAGTTTAATGGCTTTTAATATTTTATTTCTTAAATCTTCATCAGTATTATTTTTTGTTAAATCGATGTCCAGTTCAAGGTTTTCAAATCGCAAATAATTGTTCAAATCGCCTGTGGAATAATTTGAAAAAATTTCGTCAAATTGGGGTTCCATTTTATTGAATATTTCTGTTAGGTTGTTTTTGTAATGCAAAGCCGTTTTCATGGAGTTTGTATTGACTTCCACAGTTAATTTTTTTATGATATTTTTTTTGGTTTGCATGGTTTTTTCAATATTTTTTTTTATATTTGAACTACGTTCAGAAATGAATTACTGGGTAGGTAAAGTGAGGACTAATGAAGCAACGAAAGTAGGACAGCAATAATTCAACAGAAAAGTAGCAGTTCAACAAAAAAACGATGTAACAGAAGGACAAGCGAGTAAACCCATGAAAGTGTGATTCGGAGTGCACAACTAACCGACTCACACTTTTTTTATTCCCTAAACTGAACTTTCCCTTTATTATCGCTTTCATCTCTCAATAATTATATAATTATTACATTTTCTCCACTTGGAACTCCAAAATAGAAATCGGCTATGGTACTAAATTGGTCAATGATTCCATCATATTTAGCATCATAGGGATCATTAGTAATATAAATGGAAACTTTTGTGACCCCTGTTTTACTGTGCAATAGATCACGTAACTTTATAAATTTGACCACCGAGTCATGAGAATTGTTTCTGTTTGCTCTGAAATGGTTAAGCATTTGATTATCCACCCAGCTGCCATTCACCCAATCACCATCTATACGGATACCGGCATTTGAATTGATTGCTCTTATGGCATTCCTTATTGAAAATATTTCATTTCTGGTGGCAAGTGGGAATTGAGTAAGAGTTCTAATTAATCTTGGGGAATTTCTAAAAAGCGGGTGAAAAACAAGTTGTTCAATGAGTTTATTAAAGTCACTCCATTTTTGCTTGAAAGCTCCATAATCATCATCCTTATTTACCGGGGCAATTTTTAAATGCAGTTTTTCATAAAAAGAAGGTTTGTATTCTTTCAAATCGCGACACCGCATTGCGTCAGGTCTAAAAATCACATTATTTCTAAACATACCGTTATTGCTGTAAGTATATACAGGGTTGTTTACTGGATGCGTCAAGTCCCTAAACCGAATCGTGAAATTGTCTTCTTTTGCTCTTATTATTAAAAACCTTTTTTGGCTTTCATTAAAATCAAATACCACCCCTTTGTCAAATCGCTTGTTGAGTGCATCTGTAATTGCGTGAATCCTTCTCAAATGTATTTGTTGCATTGGGATTCTTATTGTTGTGGGTACATTGATAAGCTTGTGCCCGTTGATACTGTATTCTAAAACCTGTAAAACATATTCTTGTGCAAATGGTTTTGAAATGCTAAAGGTTCCGGTAAGGGCCCTGGAGAGATTATTTATGTATTTTAAACTACTTATCCATGGGTAACTGCATTCAGTTAAATAACAACATGATTGTTCATTTTGTGTACCGGCAATTTTATAATCAATCGAGAAATCTGCCAAAATTTCATCATTATTTGCTAGTAAAATAAAGGTGCCTCCTTTTTTAACGCCGGCTTTATGCGAAATGGAAGGGTGCTTTTGTATCAGGGATCTAAAGGTTTCAAAATTGGTTGTATAATCATAAACCACGCAGTCAAAATCCAAAGCATTTTCATTCCTTAAATCTAAAATAGCATCTCTACTGTTTAGTGCACTGTGTCCCAAATGTCCTTCAATTCTATAAAAGCACAAACTATCATCTTCAGACTTTAATGGTTGTTGTACCCAAGGAATGTTTGCAAGATGTTCTGTATGATAACTTAAATTGAATTTTTGTTTAAACTCACGCGTTTTGTTAAAATCCCAAAAGTTTAAAAACCCTTGATTGACATTGTAGTAAAATGGGATAGACTTTTTGCTTAAATCACTACCAAATTTTGAGGGTGTAATTTTTACAGGACCGGTCATATCGATACTAAACCGATTGATTAACGCGTGCATTTTCAAAACCAATGATTGGGCCTCATTCACATAATCCATAAAAGATTGTGATTTTGGAGCAGGATAAAAATCATGTCTTAGTTCTTCATAAGGTTCATTGTGTTGTAAGCTTCCTAAAAGTATATGTTTAGGAAATGAAGTAACTGCCGGGCAACAAACCGTTTTTAAGTTAAGAAGCAAATCATAAAGTTCATTGTATGTTTCACATAGGTCTTTTGTTAAATTATACCTGTATTGAACACGTTCATTTGTTGTAAAGGAATCTAGTTGTTGTACTCCATTTAAAATGTTATTTCTATTTGTAGCCGAAATTTTTAAAATACCATTAAAACCCTGAAAAAGTTCTTCAAGATTTTCTCTTAGTGGTGTTTTAATTTGAGTAATCCCATTTCTATAAGCAGTTACCAATTTTTGAAAACTTTGTGTGTTATTTGAAAGTGCGGTGCTGCTATCGAGAACAACTTTTGGCATCACCAGGGGATAAATTTTCAAAAAGCTTTCATATATATTGTGAGTATTGAAAATTGAATCTTTTGAATTTACAACATCTTCAAGGTCACTTTTTGAGACTAGTAAAACTTTTAATTTTTGAATTTCGGTTTGACCTTGATTGTCACAATTGCTTTCAGTACACAAGTCTGGAGTTTTAAGGTAGTTTTCCAAATAGAGCAGCACAACTTTATCAGAAAGGTTTAAGGTATTCAAATTCAAATGTCCCTCTGAAGGGTCTGCTGCGGTTTTGGGTACCAATTCGAGTAAACTTACTGTGCCGGCACCTTTTTTAAAATGAGCATATTTTGCTTTGTCATCAATAAAAGGCTTGTAATGAGAGAATAGGATACTTTCAACATCCATGGTTTTGGTGTCTTTTGACAATTTTGCTTCAGGGTTGTCTATGTCCTTTACCAGTTTTAATAAATCACCATCAGTTGTGACAGCACATCCTTGGTTAACGGTTATTTCAGAAGTAGCCTGAGCAAGAGATACTTCAAATCCACATACTATACCCACACCGTTTAAAAAAATGCGTGAGAGTCTGTCTTGTTCATTGAAGTATTCTAAAAATTCGTTTAACTGATGTGAGGTAAGTACCTGGTCATCCACAAAGAGGTTGAATTGTGGAGTGATTTGAAAAAGTTTTGTGCTCATAACTTAAAATTTTAAAGTTTACCCATATTTGTTCTTCCCAACTGGATATGCTGTTGTGCATCTTTATTGTCACAATTGTGTAAGCGACCTTGATGATAAATGGTATTCAAGGAACTCATTGTGTTGATAAGGTTTTTTAATTTTGGAATATCTTGTTGCTGGTTGTTGTTTGTTTTTGATAACAGCCAGTCTTTATAGTGTTTTTCAAGCAGCATCATTTGATTGTTTTCGCCTTGAGTGTCATAACTTTTTGGCCATCCAATCCAACATATTTTTGCAACAATATGTGCCGGTAGCTCTTCGCGAATTAGATTTTCCATAAAGTTTCTAAAATCAATATTGCTATAGCGTTCTGTCCAGCCCGGTAAAACAATTGAAACTCTGAAAGAATAAGGGTCTAGACCTTCACATCCTTCACAGTTTTCTGCACAAATAGGAAGAAAATCGTCTTTATGAGCTGTATTTTTTGTTACATCGGGACGCAAGAGTATGTGTTCAATAACATACATTCCTTCATTGGGCTGCATGGCATTTATGAATTCGGCTATTTTTTCAATTTCATTTGCAGCAGCTTCGTGGGTATTGAAATAATTAATGCGTCTTCCTATTACTTTTCGCTCATCAGAGGGGTCATGTTCAAAATGTGGGTTAATAAGAACGATATGAAATTTACCGTTTTTAGAAGATCTGATTTTGTAGTTTTCAACAAATCTTCCATAGTTTCTTACATTAAAAACTTCTTGATAAAGAAAATTGAGATTGTGATAATGCTTAGAGCTTGAAAGTAGAATTTTGCCTTTGTCATTTCTTATTCTAAAACGGTATTCAATTATATCATCTGTGTCGATTTCTTCATAAATTTCCAGGGCATCATCAGAAAAATTACGTCTGTTAAAGTTAGTGTTACCTGTGAGTAGAGCGATTCTTTTCTCAATAGTTGAAACGTTTGATGTATCCCACAAGCCGGTCTCAGGTTGCTTGTAATAAATAAAACTTAAGCCTCTCTCAACACCTAGTTTTTCATAATTGTTTAAGAACAATCGTTTTGTTTCTAGTACAGCTTGATTGGTGCTTTCTCCATAAAGCTGTTTCATCAAGAAGGCATAATCTGAAAAGTTTTCAGCAAAGCGAGCTAAAAGATGGTCAAGAATTGATTGGTGTTTTTCAATGGGTTGATCAAGACCTTCAAAAACAAGTTCACTTATAGTTTCTTCTGTATCATAAGCACCTGAAACCAAATTTTCAATATCCTTTACATCATTGATAAGTTGTGTAAAATAACTTTTATTCAAAGTACCGTTTATCGAAAGAAGGTCTTTAACAGTGTGCAATTGAGCAAAGTATGTTGCAAGTATCTGGTCAAAAAATAACAAATATGCTTTTAATTGTTTTGTTTTTGCTTTTTCTTGAATACTGGCAGATGGTTTAATGCCTAAAGGACCTGTAGCATAAACTTCGGGGAGATCGTTTTGAATGCTATAGTAAGCGTTTGTTTGTTGTTCAACTCCCGTTAAAATGGGTAGTTTTTTACTTGCCGCAGCTATAGATTCAAGATCTACTCGCTTTTGATTTCTAATATCAGTTAAAATTTCTTGAACTTTTTCTTTGTCAGTGTTGAGTGGAAGATGGCCCTTAAAAAAACTAAAACTGCTTTTATCACAACGAGCCGGCTTTTTCCCATCAGGAATACAGATATTCCAAAGTGTTTCATCATTTTGTTCTCCATTACAATGGTTGAGGGTTATATCCCTAATAACCAAAATGCCTTCAATTTTTTGAATACGATCAATCAAATCACTCAAACGCACTTCTTTTTTCAGCTCTGTTTTTAAAAGTTCGTCCTGTTTTAAAAAGCCTGTTTGCAACAACGGGCCGTTATAAATTTCTTCTGTGGTGTAACCGGAATCAAGTAGTTCTTTTAAAGTATAAAAATTTAGGCCTGGCGATAAATAATCATCAATGGCGTTTAGAACCAAGGCATAAACTTTTTCTTCATCTGCCTGGGGTTCCAGTTCTATATGCGCACAAATTTTTACAGGATATTCCTGGACCACATCAATGGAAACTATATCTTCACATAAATTCCTGTTTGAATGAAAGCTCGTTTTAATATTCTCTTTAACGGATTTTATTTTTTGATTGATTTTTGGTTTTGTATTGTAGATTTCAGTGTCGAGTTCATCAATTTCAATCAAAATGTCATACAATCCATTTAGTGTAAAATCTTTATGATGTGATTTTGGATTTGCAAATGGAGAATAGGACAGTTCATTTTTTTTACAATTGACATATACTTTTTTGGTATGTCTTTTAACCCACGCATTTTTAACACCATCAATGTCTATAAACAATTTTCTGTAATCCAATGCAGTAGTGGGTTTTATGGGCAATGCTTTATGAGCTGATAAAAACTGCTGATTGAAAGTGGCATCATTTTTATCAGCCAGAAGATGATTAATGGGCAAGTTGAGACGGTTGCCCAAATCTGTGATCGCATAACTCAGCACTTCTAAAATGGTAATTCCGGGGTCATGGCTGTTGTAGTCTGTCCAAAGTTTACCACCCAGTGACTCGATGTATTCAATTCCTTTTTTTCGCAGAAACAGAAAATCCAAATCATCACTTGTTTCAGTGTGCTTTTCTATCGTTTTATGTGTTTCTATGGAAGACATATTGACTCAGTTTTAATCGATTGGGTTTTACAAGAAGTGGTGATGGGTATAATCAAGTGGCTTTTTGCACTCACCAAAATTGCCGTTGGACTTGATGGTATAGCGTGCGTCACTTCAATAAATTCTGATGTTTGTGAAATGCGGTGGTTTAAAATCACCTCTTCAACATAATCAACATAGTTCAGCGATTCAATAAAAACAATGATTTTACTTTTATGTACTGAATTTCCAAAATTGATGTTGCTCTCGCTTTCATAGGCCCAGGGAGCTAATTTTCGTTTTAAATCCTCCTCAAGTTGTGAAGTGTAAAAAAGCACATCAAAGCCGGGATTGAATTTTGCTTTCAAATGAATTTGTAATTCTTCATAGTCTGGGTTAACTACTTTGGTTTCTACAAAAAATGAATTACGCTGATTGATAAACGCAGCAATTTCATTTAATCTGGCGGTGTTTACTCTTGGCTGAAATGGATCAAAAGCATTTTTATTTTTACAGTCAGGAATGACGACCAATGTTACATTTCCGGGGGCTATAAAATTGTTTTGCGAAGTATGATTAAGACATTTTATTTTATAAATATCATTAAACTGTTCAAGCGCTAAATGTTCATAGTCCCATAATGAAATAGCTCTGTCTTTGTGACGCAAGCGCTCACTCACCCTTTTATAATAGCCGGTGTCGCTTTCTTTTGGGCTTCCGCCGAAAGAATTATAGGGTTGCTCAATTTTTTTCACAAAGGCATCACGACGCATTAGTTTTGAAATAGTTCCGGAAGGTAAACCGTTTTCAAGATGACTCAACTTATTGTTTTGATCGTTCAATACCGCTTTAATTACCTGAGTATGTATGGCAATTATTTTACAAACGGCATCAAAAGTCTTAGGTGATTTTTCTTTTATCCAATGTAATCCCTCAGGGAATAAGGTGTTTTGTGAAGATGTATTTTCTGGGAGCGAAATGGTAACAATTCCGGTTTTTAGGAAATTATCAGTTTCATTGCCCAAAAGATGCTGGCTCTCCAGCGGAATCCATTGGTTATTAGCCAGTGCAAACCATTCCATATTTTCGCCTTGAGCATATCCATTAGCCAAGGGATTTTCACTGCCTTCATCCATTTGAAAAAGAAATTTTATTGTTTGGAGGGGCTTTGCCTGTTCAAGGCCCAAATACAGCTCACCGCCGTGACAATATTCGCCCACTAAGTAAAGGTGAGTTTCACGGGTTCCAAAGGGGTGCTCTTGAAACAATTGAATAGGTTCCATTTGAGGAGTTTCTACACCTGTGTTGAAATTAATAGTTTGATCTGCAGTGTAACTCAGGGCAAGACCTTCTAAAAGAGGTGTGTATGGCTCGTTAGGTAATAATGTATCTTCTTCATTTTTGATGGATAACGCATACATTTTTGGATAAATACTATGTAAAAATGATTGATTTAGTGACAATTTTAAAGGTCCGTTTTGACCAATTGAAAAACCGGGATTATTGATTTCCAAATTTAAGTTATAGTTGCCCTCACTGCCGTTAAAAAGACTTGCAGCAGCTTGTATGGGGTGTTCTGTACCGGCATTTGTTGTGCTTATTTTTGTTTTAAAATGATTGTTATCGGGTACATATAAAGTTTCATTATGTACTTTGACTTGTTTGATGGGATTGCTTCCGGAGGGCTTTGTATAGGCTTTTGTAGTTGAATTATAGTTGTAATACATTACTTGATGAAACATTAATGGCGACAAGTT
>DAINOA010000102.1:0-7567 GCA_036735625.1 Planktosalinus sp.
TTGGTTTATACCAATAAAAAACTTCAGAAGGCATTAAAATTTGTTGAGAACAAAAAAACAGGTGAATGGACTTCACTTTGGAGTTTTAAGAGAGACAATCCGCATGTAAAGTTTTAAATGAGAACAGACATCAGAGTTATCATTCCGGCATTTAATGAAGAAGCGTCTATAGGTAAGGTAATTGCAGAAATACCTGCTATTGTGTCAGAAATCATAGTGGTCAACAATACCTCTTCAGATCAAACAGAGGCTGTGGCAAAAAAAGCAGGAGCCACCGTGCTGAAAGAAGAAAAAATGGGCTATGGCTATGCCTGTTTAAAAGGGTTGGAATATATTTCCCGACAAGAAACAAAACCAGACATCGTGGTTTTTCTTGATGGCGATTACAGTGATTATCCTGAGGAATTGACCAAAATTGTACAACCCATCATTGAAGAAAACATCGATTTAGTGATTGGTGCACGCGACAAGTGCTTACGCGAAAAAGGGTCTATGACGTTTCCACAAATATTTGGAAACTGGCTCGCTACAAACCTAATGCGTCTTTTTTTTGGGGCTCGTTTTACAGATTTAGGCCCATTTAGAGCTATAAAATATCCAAAACTTTTAGCTTTGCAAATGGAAGACAAAACTTATGGATGGACAGTCGAAATGCAACTGAAAGCCCTGAAAAGAAACTATAGTTATACTCAAGTACCGGTGCGCTATAAAAACCGCATAGGAGTTTCCAAGATTTCAGGCAACTTAAAAGCAGCGGTCAAAGCCGGAATAAAAATATTAGGTTGGATCTTTAAATACAGTTTTAAAAAGTGATTTTAGAAACCATTACAATCATCATTTACACCACGGCATTAATCTTTATTTTGATTTATGCACTGGCGCAATTGAACTTGCTTTTTAATTATGTAAGAGCCCAAAACAAAAAGGCAATTCCTAAAAAAATCAATTGGTATAACTTGGATGAAGTTCCCTTTGTGACTATACAGTTACCGGTTTATAACGAAAAATATGTGATGGAGCGCCTTTTGAAAAACATTGTTTTAATAGACTATCCCTTGGAACGGCTAGAAATACAAGTGCTCGATGACTCAACAGACGATACTCTTGAAAATACTGCGGCACTTATAACCGAATTACAAAAAACAGGAATTGACATACAACATACCTTAAGAGAAAAAAGAACCGGTTTTAAAGCCGGAGCGTTAAAAGAAGGATTAAAAACAGCAAAAGGTGAATTCATCGCCATTTTTGATGCAGACTTTCTTCCAAAACCAGACTGGTTAAAAAGAACAGTGCCCCATTTTACTAAAGAAAAAATTGGCGTAGTACAAACCCGCTGGGGACACATAAACCGTGATTACTCCCTTCTCACAAAAGTACAGGCCTTTGCGCTGGATGCCCATTTTAGTCTAGAGCAGGTGGGTCGCAACAGCCAAGACCATTTTATTAATTTTAACGGTACCGCTGGAATTTGGAGAAAGCAATGCATCATCGATGCCGGAAACTGGGAAGGTGATACCCTCACAGAAGACCTCGATTTGAGTTACCGCGCACAGTTAAAAGGATGGAAATTTGCCTATCTTGAGGGTGTAGAAACACCGGCAGAACTTCCCGTTGTGATCAGTGCGGCTCGCTCACAGCAATTTAGATGGAACAAAGGCGGTGCCGAAAATTTTCAAAAAATGAAATGGCGATTGCTTTCCTCACCCACAATTCCGTTGAAAACTAAAATACACGGGCTCCTGCATTTGCTCAACAGTACCATGTTTTTAAACATTTTTATTGTGGCTGTTTTGAGTATTCCGATGCTCTACATCAAAAATGAATATGCGCATCTAAAGGTTTACTTTATTGTAATGAGCTTTTTTGTGATTAGCACACTCATTTTTTTTGTTTGCTACTGGTTTATGTTCAAAAAAAATTACGGTGGCGGCGTTCTGAATTTCTTTAAATACATTGGGATGTTTTTCACTTTTTTCTCGATTGCAATGGGCTTTTCTTTGCATAACACCATCGCCATTTTAGAAGGTCATTTTGGTAAGAAAAGTGAATTTATCAGAACCCCAAAATTTAATATCAACACCTTAAAAGACTCCTGGAAAGGCAATGTTTACTTAAAAGAGAAAGTTTCACCTCACGTTATCATTGAAGGACTGCTTATGCTGTATTTTGCTTTTGGTATGTACAGTGCGTTTGTGGTAGGTAAAGAGGGAGATTTCGGACTCTTTCCGTTTCACCTGATGCTGTTTCTGGGCTTTGGGTATGTATTTTTTAAATCGTTAAAAACGAGGTCTTGAAAACACTGCTGCAAACCTATCGCACTCCATTGTTGATGGTGTTTACCAGCCTTGTATTTTATGTTTCCTTTGCGTACCAACTGGAGCGCAGTGATTTTATCAAACTCCTGAGTCTTTATGCCGCCTTGTTTTTTCTGTTTTACAAACTGGTACAGACCAATGCTGGCAATTATAAATTCCTCTTCTGGACGGGTATTGCTTTTAGAGGGGCTTTCCTGTTAGCCATCCCCAACCTGTCACAGGACTTTTACCGCTTTCTTTGGGACGGACGTTTGATCATTGAAGGAATTAACCCTTACTTGTTTACGCCAGACTCCTTCGCTTCACTAGGAATGGTAATCCCACAGGGAGACCAACTAATAAATGGTATGGGCATGCTCAATGCAAGTAACTACAGCAACTACCCACCCGTGTTGCAGTTGTGTTATGCCATAGCCGCTTTGTTTGCAGGGAAAAGCATTCTAGGTTCGGTAATAGTATTGCGACTTTTGCTTATTGCAGCAGATATTGGAACCTTAATTTTTGGTAAAAAGCTGCTGAAAAAACTAAACCTCCCCAAACACTATATTTTCTGGTTTTTCCTGAACCCATTTATTATTATTGAGCTTACGGGCAACCTACACTTTGAAGGGGTGATGGTCTTCTTTCTGGTGGGGACACTTTGTTTTTTGGTAGTCAAAAAGTGGTTGTGGAGTGCGGTGTTTTTGGGGCTTTCGGTCTCGACGAAACTTATTCCGTTACTCTTTTTGCCATTGCTGCTTCCTTATTTTATAAACCTGTTTCCGTCAAGGATCGAAGCCCTTAAAAAACTTATACTTTATTATCTGACAGTTTTAGGAACGGTGATTTTGCTTTTTATGCCCTTTCTTTCGTCAGCATTAATCGATAATTTTGGAGCAACTTTAAGCCTTTATTTTACCAGTTTTGAATTCAATGCGAGCGTCTATTACCTCATACGATGGATAGGTTATGAAACGGTGGGCTGGAACATTATTGGCACAGCGGGCAAAGTCCTGCCGGTGGTGGTGGTATTGTTTTTATTGTACCTCAGTTTTTTCGGAAAAGCAAAAAAGCTTTCCCAATTACTGGTCCTGATGCTTTTTGGTATTTGTTTTTACTACCTGCTTTCCACCACAGTACATCCCTGGTACCTTGTTGTACCATTAGTGTTAAGCCTGTTTACCAAATACCGGTTTATGTTGTTATGGAGCTTTATGGTTGTGCTCAGCTACTCAGCTTATGGTCCCGGCGTATTTCAGGAAAACCTATGGCTCGTGGCTTTGGAATATGTGGTGGTGATTGGGTTTTTTGTATGGGAGTTGGTTTGGAAGAAGCAATTTCTTTTTAAATAATAAACTATTGAATCTTTTTTATCAACTCAACTTTAGTACTGACATCAAACAATTGATAAATGCGCTTTTGATAGCTCTTTACAGTGTTTACACTTATGTACAAAGCATCGGCAGCCTCTTTGTAAGACATCCCTGAAACAAAAGCCTTTAACAAATCAAATTCTCTATCAGAAAGCTCTAATTGGAAGGCCTTATTGATATAACTTTTTGAAATGTCTTTTTTATTGTTCTCAGATCTGAATTTATGCAAGGCAATATCAATATTTACCTTAAGATCAAATTGATTAAATGGCTTGACAATATAACCGTAAGGTAAAGTCTCTTTAGCCATATTTAGTGTGTAGTCATCAGAGGAGGCTGTAAGGTAAATATAGGGAATATGATATTTTTCCCTTAAAATAGTTGCAAGATCAATCCCAGATAAAGTCCCTTTAATATGAATGTCCAGTAAGACCAAATCTAAGTTTGGTATTGAAAAAGCATCAAGTGCTTTATCACCGTTCATCACAATACCTGCAACACGGTGCCCCAAATTTTCCAGCGAAGACTTTATTTCCTGCGCTATCAAACCTTCATCTTCTACTATTAATACATTGGCTTTCATTACTTAAAGATAAACAAAAATGCTTTATGAGGGTTTTGAAATTTGGTATTCCTTAAATCGTAAAGTTATGTGTGTACCCTCATTTATTAAGGTTTCAATCTCGCCATCAAGTTGCTGGATCAGTGACCCTATCAACACGGTACCAAACGAATTTGATTGAACATCCTCGGGATTATACCCCACTCCATTGTCGTTTATTTGTACTATCAATTGATTTTTTTCCTCTTTTAAAATTATTTCAATCTCCCCTTTTCTGTCGTCGGGGAAAGCATATTTTAAACTATTGGTTACAAGTTCGTTTAAAATTAGACCTAATGGAATTAGGGTATCAACGTCAATGTAAACATCTTGAATTGAAGTTTTAAGTAGGATTTGCTCTTCCTTGATGTTATAAGTTTGAAACAACTCATTGCATAACTTTGATAAATATGTCTGGGCACTCACTGAAGTAATATTTTCATTCTGATACAAATCCTGATGAATTAATGCCATGGATCGCACCCTGCTTTTACCTTCATTAATGGCCTTTAATGCCATCTTATCATCGATGGATTGTCCCTGTAATGTGAGCAGACTGGAGACCAATTGTAAGTTGTTTTTAACACGGTGGTGAATTTCACGCAATAGAATATCCTTTTCTGAAAGTGCTTTGGCCAATACTCGTTTTTGCATTAAATATTTTCTAATTAAAATGAATAACACCAGACTTAAAATCGAAATTAAAATCAACCCCAAAGTTACTGCTATCAAAGTTCTGTTTTTTCTACTTATTTGAAGTTGCGCATTTTCATTCTCTAAATCCAAAAACGCTATTTGCTGTTGCTTTTTCTCTGTTTGATAAGCTATTTCAAGTTCGTTTATTTTATTCCTGCTGTTTTCGCCGATAAGGCTGTCATTTAATAGTTTTAGCTTTTCCAAACTGGAAAAAGCGTTTTTAAAATCTCCTTTTGTTTTGTATGCTTGAGTTAACTTAGCATAATTTTCAGCTTGATCTCTAAGACCTAGTTGTTGCATTTCCTCGGCAGATATACTTTCAAGAATTGCCAGTGCTTCTGTGATATTGCCTTGTGCTAACTTTAGATCCCCCATCAGACGTTTCGCGGCAGCAGTCAAAGCCGGAATGGCTAATTGACCGGATATATTTGATGCTTTTTCTGTGTAATAGGTAGCCGAATCAAGTCTGTTAAGTTCTTTAAATGTGATTGCCATATTGAAGCTATGGTTAAATTTAGAATATTGATCATCCAATTTATTACCTAAATCATAAGCTTTTCTATGGTAAAATAAAGCCGAGTCCAATAGTTTTTGCTTTTCAAAAATGAGTGCCGTATTGGTATAAGCATTGGCTTCATCACTTTTAGCGTCATAAAGTTTGGCCAACCTGATGGAGTTTCTGGTGTATTTAAGGGCTTCTTTAAAATTTGAGACTTCAGACAGTAAAAACCCAAGCTTATTTCCAGCATTTAGTATACCTGCAGTATCCTGGATAGTCTCATACATTTTTAAGGCAACTGTGGCAGCCTCCGTACTCTTTTCATATTTCCCCATATCTGAAAAGAGATTGGATTTTACCATATTCACGGAAGCCACTTGCCACAAATTGTCTTTTTCTAAATGATATGTTTGATAGTGATTGAAATATTCTTCACTCTTCTCAAACTGATTTAAGTTTTTATAAAACACTCCATAATAATAAAAGACTACATCTTCTTTAAAAGGCGTTTCCAGTATAGCATTGATGCTGTCTATTTGATTTAAGATAGCCAAACTGCTATTTGGATTTACACGTGCTAATTTCCAAGCTTCATTCAAAAACTTGTTGATGGTGTCTTGTTGGGGAGTAGTTTGATTTACCGCTTTGGATTGCGCATTCAGTCCGTTGCAACTTATCAGGAACACTATCAAAAACTGAGGAAATTTTAGCATTGCTTTAAACATAATGTTAGATATTTAATGAACTGGACTTCATTTTGAATAAAAGGTAAATAAATTACTGCAATACTTATTGATTGTGAACCAAAAACTTTTAGGTTTTTCCAAGTTTTCTTTACAATTGCCAACTTTTAACTGCTCATTCATTTCAATTAAATCCATCGCCAATATTGATAAAATTAAGTTTTGGTTGACACCAAAGTCAACAAATTTGTTTTGATTGTTTTTAATAGGTTTAGGGAGTTTATGAGACATTCTCTTTGATATTTTATTGAGATTATAATCATCTTAATGTTCCTCTTTGTAATACAGATCTTGCATTATTGCTTCATTTAGTTGATCATTTTCAGAAAAATCGATATCTACTTTTAAACTCTGATCTAGTGACTGTAAAATGTAAAAAAACACAGAGGAAGTAAAAACAATAGCAAAACCAACCACCAATTGACCAAGCCAAACCAAAGAGAACCCAATGGTTAACGCGAGTATAAACAAAATTACTCGTCTGGTTAGTGCTAGTTTAATACGTTTTCTTATGGATGTTTTGTTGCCTGATAAGGCTAAGTAGGGAGCAGCTTTTGTGTATTCTAAAATGATTGAAACTTGCATGACTATAAAGTTTTAAGGTTGAACAAGTCAAAAGTCTAAAAATCAAAACGATGCACATACGCCCACATGGGTGAAATTAGAAATCCATAACTAATAAGTGTTTATTTTTATATTTATTTGATGAGTTAACCATTTTTAAAACAAGTTTAAACTTATGGCTGATGGCGTTGGAATATGTTGTGGTGATTGGGATTTTTGTATGGGAGGTGGTTTGGAAAAAACCAATCCCTCCCTACTCCAACAACAAATACATCTGCTCAAAATTGAGGGTCATTGTGTTAAATTGTTGAATAAAATCCTGACCTATATTTCCCAAAAAAAAGTTATCATCTTTAAGGGGTTGTTTGAGCACAATGATGGAATTCATAGCAATCTTTTTACCATTTATTTCGGGAGAAAAGGTTACATAAACCCCTTTTTTAGTCACAAACCCACCGGCACCTCCAAAAGAATAGTCTGTTTCCTTTTCTGCTGAAAGTTCGTCTTGATGCAAGTTATAATAGGTGTCAAACAGCATGGTGTTATTGGCTCCGGTGTCCAGAATATAAGTACCGCCTCCCCGACTGTCCTTGAGGTAAAGCAGTGGTGTTAAAAACTCGAGTGCAAGATTTCCTGTTTCAACCTGTCCAGATTCAAGTGGTACGATAAAACGGTCGTCTAATGTGATGCGAATTTCACCCAGGGCTTCCAAAACCGGAAAACCCAAAATACCGTGTATCTGGTAATCAATCTGTGGGAATGCCAAGGCTTCATCAGGGACTACAATAAAAATT
>DAINOA010000103.1:0-7486 GCA_036735625.1 Planktosalinus sp.
CCCATAGAAATCATCAAATTTGCACAAGTAGCAAATGGGATATTGCTTCCTGTGGTTGCCGGATTTTTGCTTTGGGTGATGAATAAAAAAGAATTGTTGGGCAAACATAAAAATTCAACCATTCAAAATATTTTAGGAATTTTGATTGTGTTAACTACTCTGGTTTTAAGCATCAGAAGTCTGGACCGCGTGTTTGAATTGAACTTATTTTAGAATGACTTACACCATTGATATCAATGCCGATTTGGGAGAGGGTTTTCCCTTTGATAAGGAAATCATGCCGTTGATTTCTTCTTGCAGTATAGCAAGTGGCGGGCATTTTGGTAATGAAGACTCTATGAGAAATACCATTCAATTGGCCAAAAAGCACAACGTAAAAGTGGGTGTACATCCCTCTTTTCCTGATAGGGAGAATTTTGGAAGAAAAGCGATTCAAATAACCGAAAGTGATTTGCAGCAAAGTTTGGTAGAACAGATGGAACATTTCTTAAGGGTTTGTGGCGAGGAGCAAATAGAAGTCAATCATATCAAACTACACGGTGCCTTGTATAATCTTGCTGCTATTGATGAAAAAATAGCCGATTTGGTCATACAATCAATACTCAAGGTGACTTCAAAAACTACCGTTTACCTTCCGGGTAACGCTGTTTTTTACGCTAAAGCAAAAGGAGTCTTACCATTAAAACGGGAAGCTTTTATCGACCGAAGTTATACTGAAAGTGGCTTGCTCGTTGCACGAAATATAACGGGTGCCATACTGAATACCCCACAGAAATGCCTGAAACAACTTTTGGAAATTGTTACTGAGAACAAGGTAACAACTATTGTTGGAAATCAAATTGCTTTGCAGGCTGAAACGTTTTGCATCCATGGTGACCATCCATATTCTGTTGAGATTCTTAAGTATCTTCATCAGCACCTTACTAAATATAAAATAGAACTTCAATGAGGGTCTTCCCAAAAATAAAGTCTTTTGGTGAGCATGCTGTTTTACTCGAGTGGAGTAATGAGATTTCATTCTCCACTCATAATGAAGTGATGGGGTTCATTAATATAATTGATTCTAGATTTAAATCGATGATTATTGAAACGGTTCCGGCATATTGTTCTTTGGTGGTTTATTTAAATAATACAACTAATCAAGATGATTTTATAAATATGCTTAATTCTAAAATTATCTTTGATGAAAATCTTCAAAAAGAACAAAATGTAATTTATATTCCTGTGTGTTATGATTTGGAATTTGGATGGGATTTAGCTGAAATTTCACAAGAACTAAAAATGCCTGTTGATGAAATCATCAAACGGCATACTGCCGGTGAGTATTCAGTATATTTTCTGGGATTTTTACCCGGATTTCCTTATTTAGGCGGGCTTGATTCTGCATTAGAAATGAACCGTAAGGCAACACCAAGAAGTCTAGTTTCTGCAGGCTCGGTGGGTATTGCCGGTAAACAAACCGGAATTTATACAATGGATTCGCCAGGGGGTTGGAACATTATTGGTAAAAGTCCTCTTACTTTCTTTGATGTTAATAAACTAAAACCCAATTTGCTAAGTGCAGGAAACATAATTCGATTTTTTTCGGTTTCCACATCGGAATTTAAAACTATTAAAACTTCTTTTAACAACGGAACCTATCTACTAAAAACTGAAATTATTAATGCTTAAAGTTTTATCCACAGGTTTGCAAACAACATTTCAGGATTTAGGGAGGTTTGGCTTCCGTAGTCTAGGTGTTCCCTTGAGTGGTAATATGGATCAAAGTTTAGCTAAGTATGCCAACCAATTGCTAGGCAATCCTGTGGATCAGGTAGTGATTGAGTTTACGGTCATTGGGCCCACATTTGAAGTAGTGGAGGATGTTGTAGCTGTCGTTGCGGGTATTGGCTTTACGCTGCAGCGAAATAATAAGGTTATACACCTCAATCAAAAGCATTTCCTCAAAAAAGGAGATGTTTTAAAAATAGGCACTTCTTCAAAATCCGTACGAGGATATATAGCCGTAAGAGGGGGCTTTCAAGTCATAAAAGTGTTGGGTAGTGCAAGCTTTTATCCGTTGATTTGTCCACAACTTGGCATTGAAAAAGGAAGCATTATTAGAATAAAACATATATCAATAAAACCCACAGAAAACACTTCTTTTTATTTTGATTTCAATCGCTATGAATATTCTAAAATAGAAGTATCTAAAGGTCCTGAATTTGATTTACTCTCTCATAAAATGCAAGAGCAGCTCTTTAAAAGTAAATTTATAATTAATCCGCAAAGCAACCGGATGGCCATATTTTTGGATAGCACATTTGAGTTTTCAGCACCCGAAATTATCACTTCGCCCGTTCAACCCGGCACGGTACAACTTACTCCATCAGGCAAGTTAATCGTTTTGATGCGAGATGCACAAACAACCGGGGGTTATGCCAGAATTTTTCAATTAACAAATGAGGCAATTGACCTTTTAGCTCAGAAAGTACCCGGGACATCCATAGGTTTTAAATGGTTTTAAAACAAGCGGTTTTCTTTAGTATATTCTCTTTTTATGGCTTTGATTAACCCTTGTTGAGTAAGTATGGTATTATTTTCACTGAGCAATTGCAAGCAACTGTATTGAATTATATTCACAATATTTGAACCGGAGAGTTCATATTTTTTTGAAATGATTTCCAAATCAACATCTTCTTCTAAATGAACTTGAACCGGTATATTTTTTTTCCAAATGAGAAGTCTTTCTTTGGCAGCCGGAAGCATAAATTCAATGATAGATTGAAATCTTCTTGTAAACGCCTCGTCGATGTTGTCTTTAAAGTTTGAAGCGAGAATGACCAATCCCGGGTGGTTTTCAACCCGTTGCAAAAGGTAGGACACTTCTTGATTGGCATATTTGTCGTGTGCATCTCGCACATTGGTGCGTTTTCCAAAGATAGCATCTGCTTCATCAAAAAAGAGAATCCAGTCTTTGTTTGCGGCTTTGTTAAACAAGTTTGATAGGTTTTTTTCGGTTTCACCTATGTATTTTGAAACCACGGTAGAAAGGTCAATGCGGAAGACCGGTTTTTGAGTGTATTTGCCCAATAAGCTTGCAGTAAGAGTTTTACCGGTACCCGGAGGGCCAAAAAACAATGCCCTATATCCCGGTTTTATACGGTTTTTCATTCCCCAGGTTTCCATCAGTTTATGGTTGTGTTTAAGCCATATTTCCAGTTCTTTGATTTGTTCTTGGGTTTTTGAATTTAAAACAAGATCGTCCCAGTTTAAACGTGTTTCCAATTGCTCAGCCGGAAAAGAGCTGCTTAATTTTGGTTTTGGGATGGTTCCTGTGGTCATTAAAAAAACGGTTTCTTCATTCAGAATCAGTTTTCCGCTAAAGAGCGGCTCACCTTCCGGAACTTTTTCCATTTGAAGCAATTGTTTTTTATGAAGTATGTTATCTTCAGAAAACAAGCAATAATAGTCGATTCGCTTTTGGTTGTCTTCTCCACCTAAGAGATAGAGCAGGGTTTCTCCTGTGGGAAGGATGCCTCTGTGGTTTTTGCCTTTGGCTCCGCCAAACAACGGAAAATCTGTTCCTGAGGGAAATTCGCTGGCAATAATATCAAGAATAAAATCGGGTCTTAAATGTGGAATGAGTGCTAAAATTATCGCTAAAGATTCGGCTTTATTTAGTGGATGTGAGTTTAAAAAATTCTGTAGGGGTTGATGCTCTATATTTGATGTGTCTAGCTTAGGGGCTTCGCTTTCAAAATCGGCAAAACCATTTTTTATTCGCCACAGGATGAGTTCTTTTAGAAAACCAAAAATGGTGAGTGTGTCTTTGTGATGAATTAATTGACGCATAGCTTTTATTTGTAACGGTTGTAAGCACTAGCAAGTTTGGTGTCATAGTTGTTTTGTTTGTAGCCGGGGCCATTATATGCTTTTGCAAATGCTTCCCAGTTTTTAGATTGTAAAAACCGGATGAGATTATTTGCTTTACAGAAAAGGCCAAAAGCTTCCAGGTGTGCACACTCGTGGGTGTACATATGGGCGACATAAGAATCAACATCAGGATAGCCCATTATTTTATAGTTGAAGCCCATAATTTGAAAGGCACCATAGGAAGCGGCACAAAAAGCGGCATTGTGCACTTCTTGAAGGTCACTTAAACCGGCTGCTTTGTTCAATCGGTTGTATTCACTTTTACCCCCTCTATAGTATTTTTTTGTCCAGCTTTTGTAGAGAATATTTTCTGTTTTTTCGTTTACGTATTTTTTAGGATCAATATTTCTTTTTTCTAGCTCCCGCCAAAAGACATGACCTTCAAACAAAATGCGTGGTCTGCCATCGAGTAAAAATCCTTTACCGTTGCTTTCGATTTCATTGACAGCTTTAACCGCAGCCAATTCTAAAGTGTATTTTTTGGCAAAATCTTTTAAATCCTGCTCGCTTAAAAACTTGTCGTTGAAAGCAATGATTTCTTTGGGTTTTTCAAGGAGTTTTGACCAGGTTTTAGCTCCCACAATTCCGTCTTCAACCAGATTGTTTTTCTTTTGAAAATCCAATACTGCCCTGTGGGTATCCATACTAAAATAGTCTAAAACCACTAGGTTATACCCCAGATTCAATAGCATTTCATTTAATAAAAAAACCTCATTTCCTTTTGATTTGTATCTAATTGTCTTCATTATAGTTTGAATTTAATAAGTTTTCTATCGCCTTAAAATTATCTAAGTTATATGGATGCTTCAACATTTTTTGAAAAAAAGCAATACTGCTTTTGCTTAAGTGTCTGGAAAGAGTTGGTTCATAGTACTCCCAAGATTCACAGAAAGATTTATTAGGGTTCTCTGTGATTGAAAAGATGAGATTATTCTCTGTGTTTAAAAAGTCAATCAATTCTATTTTTAAATTTTTGTCTTCAATCGTTCCGGAGATAAAACTTTCTACCTCATCAATGGTTACTTTATGAGGCAAATAAATGGGAATGTGATTGATTGTATTATTGGTATTTTTTTCAAGTAACCCTAAATAATCACTTAAATAACCCGGAATTTTATCCAGATTGAGCCCGGTTTGTATATCGGCAACGATATTGTCAATTTCGTTTTCATTTTTTTCAATATGGTCAATTCCCATTTTATCTTTAAACTTCTCAATCAAATAAGAAATATATAACTCTTTGCTATTGATGATTTCAATATAGGTGATTGATTTATTGTCGAGTAAAGTATCTTTTGTTGACAGATAATTATGCAAATCCATACAACTTAAAAGTCCGCTATTGTCTATTGCTCCTGCATCTATAAAATGTCCATAACCGGGAATTTTTGCCGCCGGGCTAAACACCGGAAATCGATTGGTTGTTGACACGGCTTGATAGTAGGGCAGTGTTTTGTTGTTATGCAGGTCTGCCAGATTAACGGCAAAGGGAAAAATAGCATCAAATTGCTTTTGTTTTACTGACCAAAGAATACCTCTTTTGCCATTGGTACCGGCTGTATTCATAATCAATGACGGGAAATAACCTTCTTTCTGAAAAGTTTCACCCCAAAAGCTTCTGAATGATTGATTAGATAATTTTTTATGGCGCGTTTTTTCAATGCGGTTTTGGTATTTGCGCATCGCATAATAAGGTCGGTCTTTGATACCTATGTTTTGATTGAGTGGCCAGATTTTTCTGTAGCTGTCAATCCCAAAAGTAAGCGTTAGGTCAATGGATGTAAATTTTGTTTTGGCAATGGCGTCAATTCGGTTTTGGATGGTTTTATAGTCATGACCATATTCTTTAAAAAGTGCAGTATAAAGCGCAAGTCCCAGTGAGCCACCGGATGCTCCTGAAAACGCGATGGTATTTTCAAGCAATTCCCCTTGTGTATTTTTTTGTAGCTCGTTAAGCACATTAAGTGTCCACACATTAGATTTTAATCCACCCCCGTGTGAAGCCACAAAAAATAAATTGTGTGATGTTTTGGATTGAAGTGCTGCTATAAAATCAGCTTCATCAATATCATTTTGAGAAGCATCAATAAGGTCAATCTCGTGGGTTTTGTTTTCGATATTAGAACAATTTGTGATTGCGATTAATAGAAAAAAAGTAAAAGTGAGGCCAAATATAATTTTATACTTACCGGAGGTTAGAATTTGCAGTTTTTGAGACACAAAAAAGTACTTCCCGGCATTGGCAATAATGAAATAGTAAAAATAGAAAAAGCCCAATAAAATGGGAAGAGAGTTTGGTAAATACAAATCCAGAATACTGGCTATTGAAGCATATAGAATATAAATAGCTACAATTACAAAGCTTACATTAAATACCAGTAAATAGTATTCAGACTTTTCTAAAATTTTTACTTTACTGATGAAAAATTTCAACGGACCTTTAACCAGAGTTTCTATTTTACTTAAATGAGTGCGGGCTAACCTAAAAAACACATAATTAAACATAAAACATAAGCAGGTAATGTAAATTAATAGGAAACCTGCTTTGCTGAAAGAACTAAAAAACACGGTAATAACTAACAGGATCCTGCTAAGGATATACACAAAAGCATAATAAAACCCAATGCGTTTGAACAATTTTATTTCTTTATCTTTTGTATAAGATTTTGTATTCTCAAAATTGATTTTATGAAGTTTTTCTTTAAGGATTATATATACCAAAAGGGGCAGGAGCATCACTAAATAAAAAATCCATAAGTATTTGGTAAACAGTATGCCATCAAACAACAGATTGCGTTCAAATGCCTTGATGATAAAATGCACCCAAATGACATGGATGATTAATCCCAATGCATATCTGAAATAGTTGGCCAGTTTATCGGGTACATACTTAGATTGCGGATTTGTGGAATAAGTAAACACCGGAAACTTTTTCAATGGCCAAAAGGGGTAAGGGTGTGATCGTTTCCATACCGTATAATCACCCGAGTTGTTGAGATTTGAGGAGTAATATGTATAGATGGGATAATGGGACAAGCTTATAGCCAGGGTGTTGACAAAAATAAAGGTAAGCAGAAAAGCAAACCAATCTTGTTTGTTTTCAACAATGTCGATGAGCAGGGTAAATGCCTGATCCATTTTGGTGAGTAACAAAAGGATAAGAACAATGACCAGTATGCTTAAAAATGAAGCTTTAAAAAAGTTTTTAAATGATTTTTTTATCGCATAATAGGTGTTTACAAAGAGTTGAAATTTGGGTGGTTTCATGGGTGGTTAGTTTAAAGCATTCTAAAATAGACATTTATAAGCTGTTGAACAACAGGGTTTTTCCTGAGAATTGATAGTAAAATAAATGGACTATTTTAGTTTTTATTAAAATCTGCTAAACAATAAGGGTCTTCTGGTTCAATGTATTTTTCTGTTTCAACAAGTGTACCTGGTTGTATCACTTTACTAATTTGATAATTTTCAGATTCATCTAAGGGGTTATCCCATACATTATGCTTTTTACTATAAAGAATATAATCTATTATCTTATATCCTTCATTTGTATGTGCTACATAAAAAATTG
>DAINOA010000104.1:0-7033 GCA_036735625.1 Planktosalinus sp.
TTAGCCCTTAAAAACTACTTTTGCATTTTGATTGGGCACAATAAGGGAAGTGTCATATCCTGAAAATTTTCTTAGATAATATCTCACCGAAGTTCCGAAGGCATCTTCAAATACATCTGTGCCACCGCTTCTCAAAAATTTCTTGACATTTCCGGGTCCTGCTAGATGTGCAGCAGCAAGAATTCCAGACTCTGTAATAAACACCCCATTGACATATTTACCCGAATAGCGCTGAATATCTCTTCGCAACACCCATTTGTTTCTGGCTGCATAGGTTTTAAAAGCCGACTCTTGAAGAATAGGGTCATTTAAAAATAAATCTGTGTCGTTAATGCCAATCATTCGGAGCGTTGCCCGTCCAAACTGGTATTTTCCCATATATCCAAAGTCATTAATAACTCTATAATCTCCTCGAGATTCTTTAAAAGCCAGTGCCTCTCTAAAACCCATAAATGATTTGCCAAGAAAGGGATATTCAATAAATTCATCGTCTTCTATGAAAATGCTATATTCATCCGGCACATCATAGTAAAGGTCAAGTCCAAAAGTAGAGTAATGTGAAAAGTCAATAGTACTTTTAGACAAAAATCCCCAGCTTATACTTAGTAAAGCTATTGGGAAAACGATTAATAGAATTAGTCTTTTTTTCATTATAATTTGCTTTTTTTGAAGTAATTTTCATACCTCTCAAAATCGGGGGCAAATATACAAAAAAATGTAATACAATGTATTTCAACATGTTATTGAACTGTTAAAAGGTAAAAAATATCGTTTAAGTACTCCTGAGTAACATATTTTACAGTAGTTGAGAACATTTCAAAAAAGAAATAATTTTCTTAATATTTCGTTAAAAAAAATCGTAGAAATATCATTTGGGGTTAATAAAAGTCAAATGATGGATGATTTACCGGTTGATTCCTTGTCGATTTATCCAGTTTATGTATTGTTGTCTGTTTCTATTATGTTGAGCAAGTGTTTTTGCAAAAAGATGATACCCGGGATTTGAAACATCAGCTACAAAATAGAAATAATCGTGCATTTCAGGATTTAACACAGCTTCAATTGATGAAATATCCGGCATTGCGATAGGTCCGGGTGGAATTCCTGAATACTTATAGGTATTATAAGGAGAATCTATTTCTAAATCTTTGAACAAAACACGCTTTATAACGGTATCAAAATCTCCTGTTTTCTTTTTGATGGCAAAAATGACTGTTGGATCTGCCTGAAGCAACATCCCCACTCTCAATCTGTTTAAGTAAACACCGGCAACACGTGGTCTCTCATCAATGCGTGCTGTTTCCTTTTGAACAATCGCTGCAAGATTCATAACTTGATGTGGGTTTAGTCCAAGTTGAGAGGCCTTGTTGATTCTTTGTTCATTCCAGAATCTTTTGTATTCAGTTAACATTCGGTCTCTGAAAGTTTCGGCAGAAGAATTCCAATAAAACTCATAGGTGTTAGGTATAAATAGATTCAACCCATTCTCGATGTTAAACCCATTTTGAACTAAAAATGTCTCATCTGTTATTTTTTGAAGTATGGAGATGCTATCTGCTTCTATTTGTTCTGCTATTCGTCCTGCCAGATTAGCAAGCGTTTCTTGATTGTTAAATGATATTTGTATGGGAATATTTTTACTTCGTAAACTATTTACAATATCGTTGTTATTCATTCCCTTTTTTATAGCATACTTACCGGGTTTTACATTTGCAACATAGCCTTTTTTTTGAGCCACTTTATCAAAGCTTTCTATGTTTTTTAGAAGTGGTTTTAATTGTTCACGCACTTCTTGATAAGACCTTTCGCTACTTACAACCACAAAAGCGGTTTCATTTTCAAAACCTGTATTTGGTAAAAAAACTGTTTTGTAAACATAGTATGAGAAAAAACCTGCGGCCAGGATACCGGCAAGAACAATAGCTAGTAATATTCGCTTGATATACATCGAAAAAGGAACTATAATTTATGTTTGCCAAAGTTACTATAAATTAAAAAGAACTTTATTCTAATGTGTTCTAAAAAAATGGTAAAAATAACTTGGATGATAATATACTTAGTATCTTTGATTTTAAAGCTATAACTATGGAGAGCATTAGCGTTTTTGATATGTTAAAAATTGGCGTGGGACCTTCCAGTTCACACACTTTAGGTCCCTGGAGAGCGGCTCAACGATGGATAGACGAGTTAAAAACTGCCCAACATTTTGATCATATAACCGAAATTTACGTTGATTTGTATGGTTCACTTTCGTTAACCGGAAAAGGACATGCTACAGACCTTGCTTCCATATTGGGACTTAGTGGTTATGACCCTGTAACGATACCTATTGAAACCATAGATTCTGAAATTGAGCTTGTAAAAAATAACAAACATCTAGTACTTAATGGAGAACGTATTCTTGATTTTGAAATTGACAAGCATGTTATTTTCCATAAAAAATTTCTCGAATTTCATCCCAATGGCATCACATTCAGAGCAATTTTGAAAGATGGAAAAAAAATTTCGTCCACCTTTTACTCGATTGGAGGAGGCTTTGTTGTCAAAAAAGAACGCAAAAATGCCAAAAAGAAAAAAGAAGCGTTTGGAAGATTCCCACATCCTGTAACAAAAGCTACTGAACTTGAAAAGCATTGCTCTCAATACAACAAAAAAATATCTGAAATTGTGATGGAAAATGAACGCTCTTTGCGTTCAGATGAAGAAATTGATGAAGGTTTGAAGGCAATTTGGAACGTTATGCTCGAGTCTATGTACACTGGTTGTCATACAGAAGGCACCCTGCCAGGAGGTTTGAATGTTACTCGTAGAGCTTTTAATTCTCATAAATCTTTGATTGGTGAAGCCTCCTACTCAACTCCTGAAGATTGGTTAGAAGCTATAAGAAATACAGAAGTAAAATTTAGACAAATTTTAAAATGGGTGAGTTGCTTTGCGCTAGCTGTAAATGAAGTAAATGCCTCTTTGGGACGTGTCGTAACAGCACCTACTAACGGGAGTGCCGGGGTGATTCCGGCGGTATTGATGTATTATATGGTTATTGAAAATCACGATGCCAATTTTGATGATGTGAAACAATTTTTATTGGTTGCAGGAGAAATTGGCAGCTTATTTAAAAAAGGTGCCACTATCTCTGCTGCTATGGGTGGTTGCCAGGCAGAAATTGGTGTTTCATCCTCTATGGCTGCCGGTGCCTTAACAGAATTAATGGGTGGAACACCGGAGCAGGTATTGATGGCTAGTGAAATTGCCATGGAACATCATTTAGGACTCACCTGTGACCCCATCGCTGGGCTCGTGCAAATCCCTTGTATTGAACGAAATGCTATGGGAGCAATCAAAGCCATCAATGCCTGTGAAATGGCACTTGATGGTGATGCTTCAAAAGCAAAAGTGCCCTTGGATAAAGTAATCCAAACCATGTGGGAAACTGCGCAAGATATGAGTACAAAATACAAGGAAACCAGTGAGGGAGGCCTAGCGGTCAAAGTTAATTTAAGTGATTGCTAATTATAATTTGAAATCAAACTTTTGATTTGTTTATTATTTGTTAGTTCAATTGCTTGTTTACCAAAATTGTCTTTAGCTTTCACATCAATTTTATTATTCAGCAAGAATTGAATCACAGGTATATTTTCCTCTCCTACAAGTACCGCTTTGTGAAGTAAGGTTTCATTTTTATCATTTTTCACATTGAGATTTACATTTTGAGACTTCAAATATTGAAGCATTTTAAACCTGTTCTCAGTGTATGTCATCACTAACTGATGAATGGGTGTTTCGGTATTAACTAAAGCAATTGGGTTTACTCCTTTATCTATCAAATAGTTAAACCCTTCCAGATAATCTGTCTTAATTGTAAGTATTAAGTGATTTGGATTAATTTCTGCCCCATTTTCAATAAGTGCCTTTAAAATTTCTATTTGTCTATAAAAAATTGCTATTTCTAATCCACTTTCGGGTTTTGTATTGTTTTTTAATAAAGTTTCAACTACTTGCAATTGTCCCTCTCTCACAGCTGTTCTCAAAAGCACATCATTTTTAACTTGTAGCTTTTCTATAATTTTTACAGCCAGATTTTCATTTTTTTGAAGAACTGCATCAATAGCATCTTGTTCGGTTTGGCCTTGAAGTGCTACAAAATCTTCAATCTCAACAGCCTCATCCTCATTACTATTTGATTGGGCTTCTTTATTTTGTTCTACTAAATTTATTTCACCTATGTTTTTTTCTTCATTAATTAAAGAAGTAATCTTTGTCTTTTCAATGTGCTCATCAATAGGTTCTTCAAAAACAATAGTACTTTCAAATGTTTCATCAACACTCTTCTTTTCATATCCCACAATAAGCTTTTGATTTACTTGGATGGAGGAAGAAGTTAGATTATTTAATTTTTTAAGTTCTGCTATTGAAAGTTGATAATCGTTAGCTATTTTCCCTAGATAATCTCCGCTTTTTACTTGATAAATAAGTTTAGTTTTGTTGATTTCAGGTTCAGTAAATAGTTCTTCTTTTATGGGTTCATTATTTGAAATTACAGAAATAGTAGGTTCATTATTTAAAAATATTTTTAATTTTTGATTTACAAAAATGGTATTTGTTTTTAGTTTGTTCCACTTAATCAAATCATTCACACTTACATTATATTGTCTTGCTATTATACCTAAATAATCACCCTTTTTCACAACATAAGTTTCAATTGTATTGACAGGCTCAATAATTTGATTGTTTTCTCTGTAAACAAGTTGTTCATTTTTGATTTCTACAACTTCTTTACCGGTTAAAGCACTTACCAAATCCAGGTCATTTAATTTAATTGCAAACTCCAGATCATTGTTTGCCGGTTGAGCTCCTTCCCTTATGAGAGCCTTTATGACATTGGGCGATCTATAAGCAACGGCCTTAAAAATCATATTGTTTTTTGGTATGGCTCCTCTTTCAAGGAAAGCGATAGCCACTTCTTCATTATAGTTTGTCGTGTCAAAAAGTAAATCCAAGTCATTTGTATTTGGGGTTACGCCCAAATCAAACAATCTGTTAAAAAATACAACCGGTTGAGATGTTAGCACCGCTGCTCTAATGAGTCCGGCAACATTTATATTGGTTTTTTTATAATGTTTGTTTTCCAGATATTCAATATCACCAATAGATGCCGCAGCAATAAGCTCTGAAGGCATAACATAGGTAAGTCTTGATTTTAAATTTTGTATTTCATTTGAAGCATTTACACTTTCTAGTGAATAAACTATTTCAAAATCATCACTATCAATAGTTTTTAATTGAATCTTTTTTTCAACTTTTTTTCTAAGAGCTTCTTTGAAATAAATTTTATTTTCTTCTTCTCCTGAAATAACTAAACCAGTTCGCCCCACTCCTTTTATTAACTTTTGAGATTCATCCCAAACATTTGCAAATCCATCTTCAAAATTTTTATAGGGAACTATATATTCCAGCAATTTATTAACCTCAATTTTTTCATCGGTTATTAAAGTTTGCAATTCAATTTCCCGACGATCCAATGCAGAAGCCGAGGAGATTAAAGTTTGAGAATCTGCAAAACCTCCAAAAAATAGATCCCCTTTATATGATGATGTATTATCAGTTTCCTTTCCTGAATTGGTTTTTAAAATGGATATCAATCGCTGTTTAAACGGTATGGCATATTTTTTAAAAAAATCTGAAGAAACGGGTTGTTTCACTTCACTTTTTAGTTTTGATTCAATAAAATTGATATAAAGGTCAAGTGCAATTCTTTTTCGATCTATTAAGGTATCATTTGGGAAATTTTCTATGGTAAGTAACTTGCTAAGTCTCTGAAATTCAATAGCAATGGGTTTTGGATTTGATTGAATCGTTTTTTGCCATCGGTCAACAGTTGAGATATTTTCATTTCCGCCTTTAATAAATACTTGTTGGCTTTTTATATTAAAAAAAGGGTCTGAAAATTCTTTACCCTCTTCCACAGCCTTTACAAGTTGACTCACCTTTTCTTTGAATACTTTTTCATCATAAGGTGAAAAAAGAAATTCATCATTATCAATTGAAAAACGGTTTATATAATAACCTCCATAAGTAATTTGCAGGGGAAAATGTGTTCCAAAATGGTGTACTAGCCCCGGGATACTTTTATCTTCAAAAATATTGAAAACTGCATCCATAAATAAAGAATCCAGCTGAATAGCGTCTGTTGTTAATGATTCAGAATACAATTCATTTTTCTGCATTGCATAAACCTGAATGGGTTTTGAACTGCTCTCTAATATTTGAGGGTTAAAAGCATTGCTATTTCTACTTAAGTATAAATTTGTTGTTGTATCTGTTTTTAAAATTTGTTTTTCAAAATCAAACGCTGAGGAAACATAATATATTTCTTGTGTTTGCTTATCAAGCCTATGAGTGTTTTTTGACTTGATTTTAAAAATAGGACGAAATTGTTTAGTTACAATACTGGGTTCATCTATGTTCAACAAGTCTATTGTTCTTATATCATATCCCATAGTTAAATAGTCCAAATGTGCTTCATTTGACACTTGGGATTGTCCAAATAAAAAAGCCGTTTGAAAAACTATGAGTGAAAACAAAAAACCCTTAGTAAATAAAAACATTACTTACGTATCATATTATAAAATTAAAATATTAGTGGGGGCGATTTTTTGGGGATATGCCCAAATTTATAACATTTTTTAAGATTTTCACAATATTTCAATTTTAATAATTTTTAGTTAACAAAGCTCTTGATTTATTGAAGTGAACCCTAAATTTAAAATCTAAACTGAAATTACCCTCCCTTTTGGAAAGTAGATTACATATTTAGTACCTTTACCAATCAAAATTTCTATATGTCTGTAGCAAAAAAAGAATACAAACGCATTACCACAAAGACGCTGGTCGATATGAAATCTCGAGGTGAGAAAATTTCTATGCTTACCGCTTATGATTTTACAATGGCACAAATTGTTGATGGTGCAGGAATTGATGTGATCCTTGTGGGAGATTCTGCATCAAATGTGATGGCGGGACATGAAACCACACT
>DAINOA010000105.1:0-6680 GCA_036735625.1 Planktosalinus sp.
TTGTATTGACCTTCCTGGCTTACAATTCCATTGTCGTGAAATATCTTTGCTTCAATAACATCTCCATTTTTCAAGAGTTCTCTTTTCTGAGTTTCCTGGGCAAGTGCAGGAAAACTAAAAACCAACACCATAACCATTAATACTAAATTTTTCATAGCCTTTTATTTAATAATTCATAAACAAATATAACCAAAAATTTACAATTATGAAATGTTTTGGTAACGTTAACTTAACATTATAATTATATATAACTGTTTTACAGTATTTTAAACTATTATGTTAACTAAAGATTTAACATTGGAAATAAACATTTTGCTTTGTAAGCAAGGAAAAATGTGATTTAATATTAATAAAAATCATCAAAACAGATAACATTTTGGTAACATTGGAAAGCAAAAATAATTAGAATTTTGTGCTTTATGATTAGCACATTATAAATGAACGATATGTACTTAATAATGCTAATTGCCCTTGCGGTATTAGCAGTTGCAGATTTAGTTGTTGGAGTTGCAAATGACGCTGTAAATTTTTTAAATTCGGCTATAGGTTCTAAAGCTGTACCCTTCAAACTTATAATGATTGTTGCCAGTTTAGGTATTTTCTTTGGGGCAGTTTCATCCAGTGGTATGATGGAAATTGCCCGAAGTGGAATCTTTATCCCAAGTGAGTTTTACTTTAATGAAATAATGATCATCTGTATGGCTGTGATGATTGGAGATATATTGCTTCTTGGGTTTTTTAATTCACTTGGGATGCCTACATCAACAACTGTTTCTATCATTTTCAACTTACTGGGTGCTGCAGTTGCAGTCTCCTTGCTCAAAATTTACAACACAGATGATAGTTTTTCAACTTTGGGGAATTACATCAACAGTGCCAAAGCTCTTGAAATCATTCTGGGGATTCTCATGTCTGTAGGAATTGCATTTTTTGTGGGTGCTATAGTTCAATATATTACACGATATCTGGTGAGTTTCAACTTTGAGAAAAAACCAAAAATTGTTCCTGCGCTATTTGGTGGAGTGGGAATTACTGCTATTTTTTACTTTATCATTATTAAGGGTTTAAGAGGCACCGCTATTTTACCTGAGCAACTCACTATATGGGCAGACAGCAATATGTGGTTGTTTTTGCTTTATAATTTTCTCATTTGGTCTTTGATTTCCTTTTTGTTAAATATTTTAATCAAATTAAATGTTTATAAGTTAATAATTGTTTTAGGAACCTTTGCACTTGCCATGGCCTTTGCCGGAAATGATCTCGTAAACTTTGTGGGTGTTCCCATTGCTGCTTTTCAAGGCTGGGAAGCGTGGTCAGCATCCGGCATTGCACCAGATGAATATAAGATGGCTGTGTTGGCTAATAAAGTAAGCACGCCCATTTACCTGCTTTTATTATCAGGATTAATTATGGTGCTTACCTTATGGTTTTCTGAAAAGGCGCAGCGTGTATTAAAAACCTCTGTGGATTTATCCAGACAAGATGAGGGCAAGGAACGTTTTCAAGCGAATTTATTGTCTCAGCAACTAGTAAGGATTTCCATCATTGCAAATGCCGGGATTACAAAAATTCTTCCTAAAAAGGTTAATGAATCTATTGAGAAACGATTCAAAAAAGTAGAAACAGGATCCTATGTTAAAAACTTTGATGCCCCTGCTTTTGATATGATTAGAGCTGCCGTGAATCTAATGGTCGCCAGTTTATTAATTTCTTTTGCTACTTCTTTAAAGCTTCCTTTATCAACCACCTATGTCACTTTTATGGTAGCTATGGGATCATCTTTAGCAGACAGGGCTTGGGGAAGTGACAGTGCCGTTTACAGGGTAGCCGGGGTCTTAAATGTTATAGGGGGATGGTTTATGACTGCGATTGCAGCTTTCTTTATGGCGGCTACTCTTGCGTTCATTATTTTCACAGTTGGTGAAATTTCATTAGTTGTTTTATTAGCACTCGCAATAGTTCTCATAATAAGAACATTCTTAAATAGCAAAAAAGAAGCAACCGAGTTTAAGGAGGATGAACTTTTGAGAAGAGCTGAAAGCACTTCAATAAAAGGCATCATTGAAGAAAGCTCCGGCAATGTGTCGACTATTATGAAACGATCTGCAAAAGTATTCTCTGCCACTCTGGAAGGGTTGGCTAAACAGAATACTAAAAAACTAAAGAACGCTAAAAAATATACTGCCAAACTCGATGAAGAAGTAGAAGAATTAAAAGACCATATTTTCTATTACATTAAAAACCTTCAGGGTCATGATGTAGGTGCAAGCAGGTTTTATTTGCTGGTACAAGATCATCTTCAAGACATTACCCAATCTTTAGAGTTGATTACAAAAATAAGTCTCAAACATGTTAAAAATAACCACAAAGGGCTTAAGTTCAACCAAATCAAAGAACTTAAGGAAATTGAAGCTGAACTTCTTGAGCTTTTTGATAAAACTAAAAAGGTGTTTGACAGCAAATCAATGGAGAACTTAGGTGTTATCTTAAATGAAAAGCAAAACCTTTTAAATAAAGTATCAACACAAATTGAAAAGCAAATCGCCAGAACAAAAGACCCTGAGTCCAGCTCTAAAAATACAACACTCTATTTTTCGCTTCTATTAGAAACCAAAGACATTATTGTCTCTACCATTGAGATGCTGGAACTCTATTATATTGAGCACAAAAAAGCTAATGTTATTGCAGACAAATAAATGCTTTAGCATGAATTATGCATTAGAGAATCTATTCCGATTTTTAATCACAAAAAAAGAAGGGCGATATGCCCTTCTTTTTATTAACACTCATAATTTTAATTATGAACCACACATTAAGCAATCATCATCTTCTTCAGCATTTTTTGATTTCGCAAGCATTTCTCGCAATTCCTGAGGTGAAAGCGGCTTGTTATTAACCACATTAGTGGCATCTTCCAAAATGGCTTCTTTTGGGTTTGGAACCTCCTTTTTAACCTCATTATTGAGTGTAAATTTAATGGCATCAACAGCAGATTTGGTTCTCAAATAGTACATACCTGTTTTTAAACCGCTCTTCCAAGCGTAAAAATGCATAGAGGTCAATTTTGCCATATTTGCATTCTCCATAAACAAATTGAGAGATTGTGACTGATCAATAAAATAACCTCTGTGGCGTGACATATCAATTATGTCTTTCATACTCAATTCCCAAACGGTTTTGTAAAGTTCCTTTAAGTCCTGTGGAATTTCATCAATATCTTGAATAGAGCCATTTGCACGCATCACTTCCTGCTTAAGGTCTTCATTCCAAAGCCCGAGCTCTACAAGGTCTTCCAGCAAATGCTTATTGACAACAATAAACTCACCGGAAAGCACCCTTCTTGTATATATATTTGAAGTATAGGGTTCAAAAGCTTCATTGTTTCCAAGAATTTGAGAGGTTGAGGCTGTTGGCATAGGGGCTACCAGAAGTGAGTTTCTCACACCGTGCTTTTTAATATCCTTGCGCAGTTTGCCCCAGTCCCATCGCCCGCTGAGATCTTCGTCTTTTATTCCCCAAAGGTTGTGTTGAAACTCTCCTTGAGAAATTGGCGAGCCTTTGTAAGATTGGTACGGGCCTTCCACTTTTGCCTCTTCCATAGAAGCTGTTACAGCGGCAAAATAAAGGGTTTCAAAAATTTCCTGGTTGAGTTTTTTTGCTTCATCGCTGGTGAAAGGAAGCCTTAGCATTATAAAAGCGTCTGCCAATCCCTGAACACCCAGCCCAATGGGTCGGTGACGCATGTTTGAATTTTCTGCTTCTATTACAGGATAGTAATTTCTGTCGATTACCCGGTTAAGGTTCTTGGTAACCCTTTTAGTTACTTTGAAAAGTTCCTTGTGGTCAAACGCACCATTTTTAATAAACATGGGCAAAGCGATTGACGCAAGATTACACACTGCAATTTCATCTGCAGAGGTGTATTCCATAATCTCTGTGCAGAGGTTTGAAGAGCGTATTGTCCCCAGATTTTTCTGATTTGATTTACGGTTTGCTGCATCTTTGTAGAGCATATAAGGCGTTCCAGTTTCTATTTGAGATTCCAGGATTTTTTCCCAAAGCTCTCTTGCTCTGATGGTTTTTCGGCCTTTAGCTGCTTCTTCATACGCAAGGTATTTTGCATCAAACTCTTCACTATGGCAGTCATAAAGACCCGGACACTCATTGGGACACATCAAAGTCCAGCTTGCATCTTCCTGAACGCGTTTCATAAACAAATCAGGAATCCACATAGCATAGAACAGGTCACGCGCTCGCATTTCTTCTTTTCCGTGGTTTTTCTTCAGGTCGAGAAAGTCAAAAATATCGGCGTGCCAAGGCTCTACATAAATAGCAAAGGAACCTTTGCGCTTTCCTCCTCCCTGATCGACATAGCGTGCAGTGTCATTAAAAACGCGTAACATGGGAACAATCCCGTTTGAGGTACCGTTGGTACCGGCAATATAAGAACCGGTCGCTCTTATATTGTGTATTGAAAGCCCAATTCCCCCCGCAGATTGGGAAATTTTTGCCGTATTTTTCAAGGTGTCATAAATACCGTCAATACTGTCATCTTTCATAGTGAGAAGAAAGCAAGACGACATTTGAGGTTTTGGAGTTCCCGAATTGAACAATGTGGGTGTTGCGTGTGTAAAATATTTTTTGGACATCAACTCATAGGTCTCCTTTGCTGCTTCCAGGTCATTGAGGTGAATCCCGATGGACACACGCATTAACATATGTTGAGGACGCTCTGCAACTTTTCCGTTTATTTTGAGTAAATAAGAACGCTCCAAGGTTTTGAAACCAAAGTAATCGTAGTTAAAATCGCGGTTGTATATTATGGCAGAGTTGAGTTCTTCTGCATTTTTTTGAATCACATCATACACCTCATCGCTTACCATAGGTGCTTTTTTTCCGGTTCTGGGGTTGACATATTCATAGAGGTCTTCCATGACTTCAGAAAAAGATTTTTTGGTGTTTTTATGCAGGTTTGACACTGAAATGCGTGCCGCCAGTTTAGCATAATCGGGATGAGAGATTGTGAGTGTTGCTGCGACTTCGGCTGCAAGGTTATCAAGTTCTGAAGTGGTAACACCATCATATAAGCCTTCGATAACGCGCATGGCTACCTTAACAGGATCAACGTGGTCATTTAATCCATAACACATTTTTTTGATGCGTGATGTGATTTTATCAAACATCACGGGCTCTTTTCTGCCGTCTCTTTTTACTACATACATACGCTTTACTTTTTTGTTGGGAGGTTAGTTATTTGAGAAAACAATGCTAATGCTTCATAATAGAGCACATTATTTTCTTTTTGGTAAATTATATTTTTAAACCTTTTTTAGCTTCTAAAAGTCTTCGTCAAAGCTAATTTTGTTTGTTTCCTTGTCTTTGTTGGTTACTCCTGCTTTTTGGTATTCAGAAACACGTTTTTCAAAGAAGTTTGTTTTTCCCTGAAGTGAAATCATATCCATAAAATCAAATGGGTTTGTGACATTGTATTCTTTTTCACATTCCAATTCTACCAGCAATCTGTCTGTTACAAACTCGAGGTATTGTGTCATGAGTTTTGCGTTCATCCCAATGAGGCTTACCGGCAGTGACTCTGTAATAAACTCACGTTCAATATTCAAGGCATCTATGATTATTTCGCGAATGCGCTCTTTTGAAACCTTGTTTTTGAGATGGTGGTTATGAAGGTGAACTGCAAAATCACAGTGCACACCTTCATCACGGGATATCAATTCATTGGAAAAGGTCAATCCGGGCATCAGGCCACGTTTTTTTAACCAGAATATAGAGCAAAAAGCTCCGGAAAAGAAGATTCCTTCTACTGCTGCAAAAGCAATCAGCCTTTCGGCAAAAGAATCTGAATCAATCCATTTCAAAGCCCAGTCTGCTTTTTTCTTAATGGCCGGAAAGTTTTCAATAGCATTGAAGAGTTTGTCTTTTTCTACTTCGTCTTTCACATAGGTGTCTATTAGAAGAGAATACGTCTCTGAATGGATGTTTTCCATCATAATTTGAAAGCCGTAAAAGAATTTAGCTTCCGGATATTGCACTTCATTGACAAAGTTTTCGGCGAGGTTTTCATTTACAATTCCATCAGAGGCTGCAAAAAAAGCTAAAATGTGTTTTATGAAGTAGCGTTCATCGTCATTGAGTTTGTTTGCCCAGTCTGTTAAATCCTGGTGGAGATCAATTTCTTCTGCTGTCCAGAAACTGGCTTCACTTTTTTTATACCATTCCCAAATGTCATGATGCTGTATGGGAAAGATTACAAATCGTCCTGGGTTGTCTGTTAAAATGGGCTCTGCTACATTCATAATTTCTTTTCGGTTTTAAAATTTTTAACGTATTTTTTTGCTTCGTGTCGGGACTAACAAATATGAAGAATCACTATTGATTTTGAAAGAAATTTTTATAAACGTTGTCAACAAAGTTTTCAACATATCAACAAACAAGCGTTCATGAGATTATGTTAAAATTGAGTTGTAATATGCTGATTGTGTATTATTTAAAATTTTTTTATTGCCCTTATCAACACTATTCATGGCAATGGTGTGAAGCCTTGCTACAAGGGTGAATAGCTCTTTTTTGAGATAAAACAAATGATTCAAAAAGTGCTTGCTTTAAGTAAAAAAAAAGTCGCCTTGAAGACGACTTAATAATTGGTTTATTTTTTTGGATTA
>DAINOA010000106.1:0-6664 GCA_036735625.1 Planktosalinus sp.
CCTTTAATGGTTTACAAGCGCGTGTCATTGTGCAAGAGTTTATAAAAGAAGCAGGTGGGGCAGATATTAGAGCTTTTATTGTTGATGGTCAGGTTGTGGGTGCTATGAAAAGACAAGGAAAAGAAGGTGAGTTTCGTTCAAATCTTCACAGAGGAGGTTCAGCTAGCATAATTGAACTCACAGATGAGGAAGAAAATGCTGCCATCAAAGCTGCCCGTGTTATGGGGCTTGGTGTGGCGGGTGTCGATATGCTGCAATCTTCGCGAGGACCTTTAATTCTGGAGGTAAACTCATCTCCGGGGCTTGAGGGTATTGAAGCCGCCACAGGAAAAGACATTGCAAAAAGCATCATTAGATATATTGAACGAAGTATATAAATTATTCTCATTTGGAAATTTTAGGGGAACATATTGGTTTAGGCGAAAGCAAAACAATACAATTTAATATTGCAAAGCTTTATACAGCGACCAATGTTGAGATACCCATCATCATCAACAGGGCGACAAAACCGGGCCCCACTGTTTTAATAACCGCCGGAATTCACGGTGACGAAATAAATGGCGTTGAAATTGTAAGACAACTCATCGCAAAAAAAATCAACAAACCAAAAAAAGGCACAATCATCTGTATTCCCATTTTAAATGTGTTTGGATTTTTATCAATGAGTAGGCAATTTCCAGATGGACACGATTTAAATCGTGTTTTTCCGGGAACCAAAAAAGGTTCATTGGCAAGCAGGGTAGCCCACCATTTTACAACAGAGATTTTACCACATGCCGATTATTGTCTCGATTTTCACACCGGCGGAGCAAGCAGGTTTAATGCCGCTCAAATAAGAGTGAGTCCTAAGGATTATGTTGCATTGAAATATGCTAAAGTTTTCAATGCTCCCTTTGTGGTGATGTCAAAAATTCTCGATAAATCCTATCGGCAAACCTGCCTGAAAATGGGAATCCCATCCCTACTTTTTGAAGGTGGCAAATCCTTGAGTAGTGATAGAGACATTATTGAATATGGGGTTCAAGGTGTTTTAAGAATTTTAGATCACCTCGATATGCTAAATCCAAAATATCAAAGTTCAAAAAAATCTTCAGATTCTGTTATTATTGAAAAAAGCACCTGGATAAGAGCTCATAAAAGCGGCTTGCTACATACCAAAGTTTCTTGCAATAAATTTGTTCTTAAAGGAGAAACACTAGCCTCAATAACAGACCCTTACGGCGAAATGAAAGTGCGGGTCAAAGCACCTAATGATGGTTATATCATCAATGTCAACGAATCTCCAATTGTTCATCAAGGCGATGCTATTTTTCATATTTCGACGGCAGTCTCATAACTACTTATATGGATATGGATAAAGCGCTATTACGAAAACAATACATTCAAAAAAGAAATGCGCTTTCTGAAAATGAAATAGAATCCTTAAGCCTTGAAATCGCCAATAAATGTCTTCAACTTCCCATTTGGCATTATACCAATTTCCACCTGTTTTTAAGTATTACAGGCAAAAAGGAAATTAATACAGAGTATTTACTTCATATCCTTCAGGGAAAAGACAAAAATTGCATCGTCCCTAAAACAAACCTGAAAACAGAGACGCTTTCTCATTTTTTACTTACAGACAATACAAAAATCAAAAAAAACAACTGGGGAATTCCGGAGCCGGAAGATGGAATTCCCTTTCCTGAAGAAAAGATTGAGGTTGTTTTTGTTCCTTTGTTAGCGTTTGACAAACTCGGAAACCGAGTGGGCTATGGTAAAGGATATTATGATAAGTTTTTGTCGCTTTGCAACAAAAAAACGATTAAAATTGGCCTTTCATTTTTTATGCCAGAAGAAACCGTGAAAGCAATATCTCCTAAAGATATTCCTTTAGATTATTGTGTTTCACCCACCGAGGTCTATACCTTTTAGAAAAATGTTTATATTAGTGCTTTACAACTAAACAAAAAAAATCATGGAAAACCAACCAACAACCCCGCCGGACAATAATTTAGTTTGGGCAATTTTATGTACTGTTTTATGCTGTTTACCCCTTGGCATTGTGGCAATTATCAAATCTTCAAATGTAAACACGCTTTGGGCTCAGGGCAATCATGAAGGAGCTCAAAAAGCGGCAGATGATGCAAAAAAATATTCTATTTGGGGAGCAGCGATTGCACTTATTGGAATTGTATTGTATGTATTAATCATTGTTATTTTTGGAGTAGGTGGAGCATTTATGGGACTCTAAAAAAATCTTAAAAGCGACCCTTCCTTTAGTTTTTTTGGGAGGGTTACTTTTTATGTACCATTCCTTTAACCCCACTTATCATTCTTTTTTTCTTCCTTGTCCTTTAAAATATACCACAGACCTCTATTGTGCCGGTTGTGGCTCACAAAGAGCCATCCATCACTTGATGCATTTTGAATTCTATTTAGCTTTTAGATACAATCCCTTATTGGTTTTGACGATTCCTCTGCTGGTTTATGCATTAATAGTAGAATACCTCAATTTTGCTTTTGATACAAAACACAGGGTAAAACTGTTTTACAGCAATACATTTATTATCATTTATTTTGGAATTGCGATTGTGTATTCTGTATTAAGAAATATTCCCAATGAACCCTTTAGTTATCTTGCTCCTTTGAACTAGTTTTTGAAGTTGGTTGAAGTTCCTTTTCAGCCTTTGTTTCTTTAGGAAACGCTTTTTTGTTAAAAACAATGAGGAGTCCCACGCCTGTACTTATAGCTACATCAGCCACATTAAACACAGGATCAAAGAAAGTGAAGTAATCGCCTCCCCAGATAGGAAACCATTCCGGTAAATAGCCTTTGTAAAGTGGGAAGTAAAGCATATCAACTACTTTTCCGTGAAAGAGTGTCCCATATGCTTCTTCAGAGAAGATTGTAGCAACTTTGCGGTAGCTGTCGTCAAAAATAACTCCATAAAAAACAGAATCAATGATATTGCCCATCGCTCCGGCAAAAATACAGGAAACCCCAACAATCAAAACCCGTGACATTTTTTTTCTAACAGAATCCCAAAGCCAGTAACCAATAAAAACAATGGCTATTAAACGGAACAACGTTAGTATAAGTTTACCATACTGACCCGGGATTTGAGCACCCCAAGCCATGCCTTCATTTTCAATAAAAAGAATGCGAAACCATTCAAAAACTCTGATTTCATCACCCAACATAAAATGGGTTTTGATATAGATTTTTGAAACCTGATCAATCAGTAAAATAATAAAAATAATAAGGCCGGCTTTTTTTAAGGTCATCGAAAGTACATTTTAGAAAAACTTAATCGAAAAATTTTAAGTCTAACTTAAGAAAGGTTTTATACCTAAAGCCCCCTTCAGGGGTGTGGGGGCTTTTTTTCAATTTTACATTTGCATGTTTTTCGCCTCAATGCTCAGTGTAGCGTGTGGAACGAGTTTCAAACGATCTTTACTAATGAGTTTTTGGGTCACGCGACAGATGCCATAGGTTTTGTTTTCAATACGAATCAACGCATTTTTTAAATCCCTGATAAACTTTTCCTGTCTGATAGCCAGTTGAGAATTTGCTTCTTTTGACATCACAGAACTTCCCTCTTCAAATGCTTTGAAAGTGGGCGATGTGTCATCTGTACCATTATCTCCATCGTTCATGTAAGCACTCTTTATCAACTCAAGTTGTTCTTGTGCTTTTTGTATTTTTTCTAAAATGATGATTTTGAATTCTTCCAATTCAGCATCATTATATCTTGTTCTAGTCTCGTCGCTCATGTCTTTTAAATTTTATTTATAACCAACTTGGTTTCTATTTCATCAAATTTTATTTCCAATCCGTTGTCAATATGCTCTGTCAAAATAAGGGTGTTTGCCAATGTTTCGGTTTTAATATAACCGGCATTGCTGGCAATAGCGCTTTCAAGAATTTCTGTTTTTTGAAGTGCAATCTCTATGCGGTCTGTTACCTCAAAGCCTGAGTCTTTTCTTAAATTCTGAATACGGTTGACCAACTCTCTGGCAATGCCTTCATAACGCAACTCATCACTAATTGTTATATCTAGCGCAACGGTTAAATTTCCACTGCTTGCCACCAGCCAACCTTCTATATCCTGAGAACTTATTTCTACGTCTTGGGTCTGCAAAATAATACTTTTTCCGTTAATATCTATTGATATTTCACCTTCTTGCTCGATTTTTTTTATCTGGCTTTGTTCAAACTGAATCACAGCGTCAGCTATCGCCTTCATGTCTTTACCAAAGCGGGGGCCCAGTGCTTTAAAGTTTGGTTTTATTTGTTTAACTAATATCCCCGAACCTTCATCAATCAGGTCGATTTCCTTTACGTTCACTTCGTGTTTTATCAAATCGGCTACGGCAAGGATTTCTTGCTTCTGTTTTTCATTCAATACCGGTATCATAATTTTCTGAAGCGGTTGGCGCACTTTGATTTTTTCCTTTTGGCGTAAGGAAAGCACCAAAGAAGAAATGGTTTGTGCATTTTGCATTTTGCTCTCCAGCACTTTGTCAACAAAAGCAGCATCAAACTTCGGAAAATCAGCCAAATGCACCGATTCTTCTCCCTTTTTCGCTACAGCGGAAGACAAATCCTTATACAAGCGTTCCATAAAAAACGGGGCAACAGGCGCACTCAGTTGTGCCACATTCACCAAACAGGTGTAAAGCGTTTGATAGGCCGAAATTTTATCGGTACCATAATCCCCTTTCCAATACCTGCGACGGCTCAATCTCACAAACCAGTTGCTCAGGTTTTCCTGAACAAAATCTGAAATGGCACGCGTAGCTTTGGTGGGCTCATAGTCGTTGTAATATTCATCCACTTTCTGAATGAGTGTGTGCAGTTCTGAAAGTATCCAGCGGTCAATCTCCGGTCTTTCTTCCAGTGGAATATCTGCTTCAGAATAATCAAAATTATCCAGATTGGCATACAGGCTGAAAAAACTGTAGGTATTATAAAGTGTCCCGAAAAACTTGCGCCGCACCTCAGCGATACCTTCTGTGTCAAATTTGAGGTTGTCCCATGGGTTGGCGTTGCTAATCATATACCAGCGAGTCGCATCAGGCCCGAAGGTGCCAATCGTTTCAAAAGGGTCAACGGCATTGCCCAATCGTTTGGACATTTTTTGACCGTTTTTGTCTAGAACGAGTCCGTTTGAAACTACGTTTTTATAAGCCACATCGTCAAAAATCATCGTGGCGATGGCGTGCAGGGTGTAAAACCAACCTCTTGTTTGGTCAACGCCTTCAGCAATGAAATCAGCTTTTCGCCAGGTATTTTCTACTTTTTCTTTATTTTCAAATGGATAGTGCCATTGTGCATATGGCATACTTCCGGAATCAAACCAAACATCAATCAGGTCGCTTTCGCGCTTCATAGGTTTTCCGCTTTCTGAAACCAAAATGACTTCATCAACATAGTTTTTATGCAGGTCGATGTTTTCATAGTTTTCTTCAGATAGATCGCCTGGCACAAACTTGGGGAAAATGTCTTTCTCCATTACGCCGGCAGCGATGGCTTTTTGGATTTCGCTTTTTAATTCCTCCGTTGAACCAATAACTTTTTCTTCTTTACCATCATCGGTTCTCCAGATGGGCAACGGGATTCCCCAGTATCGCGAACGCGAAAGGTTCCAGTCATTGGCATTGGCCAGCCAGTTGCCAAAACGGCCTTCACCGGTTGATTTGGGCTTCCAGTTGATACTTTTGTTTAACTCAAACATGCGGTCTTTAAAGTCAGTCACTTTAATAAACCAGGAGTCGAGCGGATAGTATAAAATAGGTTTGTCTGTACGCCAGCAGTTGGGGTAGCTGTGTGTGTATTTTTCTACTTTGAATGCTTTGTTTTCTTCCTTGAGTTTGATGGCGATTTCTACATCTACTGATTTTTCGGGGGCCTGCCCATCGTCATAATATTCGTTCTTTACATATTTTCCGGCCAGTTCGCCAATTTCAGGACGGAACTTTCCTTGTAAATCAACAAGTGGAACGAGGTTTCCGTTTTCGTCTTTCACGAGCATCGGCGGCACTTCGGGTGTAGCTTGTTTGGCGACCATGGCATCATCTGCACCAAAAGTAGGCGCGGTGTGAACGATACCTGTTCCATCTTCAGTAGTGACAAAATCACCCAGAATTACGCGAAAGGCATTTTCAGGATTATTATGTGGCAAGGCATAAGGCAACAACTGCTCATAGCGAATGCCTTCAAGATCTTTTCCTTTGCATTCTGCAGCAATAAAGAAAGGTATTTTTTTATCTTCGGCTTTATAATCCTGAAGTTCGCTTTCGGTTTCTGCGAGTTGAAATTTTTTGTCAAATTGCTTATTTATCAACGCTTTCGCAAGCACCACATTGATGGACTCAAAAGTGTATTGGTTAAAGGTTTTCACCAAAACATAATCAATTTTTGGCCCAACGGTCAAGGCAGTATTTGAAGGCAATGTCCAGGGTGTGGTGGTCCAGGCGAGGAAGTCCCCCTCCAACTCCCCCGAAGGGGGAGAGTATTTAAATGCTTTTTGTAAAGAATTTGCTCCCCCTCCTTCGGAGGGGGTCGGGGGGAGGACTTTAAACTGCGCCACCACAGTAGTATCAGTAACATCCTGATAGGTTCCGGGTTGGTTCAGCTCATGCGAACTTAAACCCGTTCCTGCTTTTGGGGAATAGGGTT
>DAINOA010000107.1:0-6560 GCA_036735625.1 Planktosalinus sp.
TGATATAAAAACAAAAGGTACTGTAATTTGAGTGATTTCAGGTGGGAATGTGATGGGATTGTTGTTTGAATTTACAGTGTAAAATTCACAAAGTTCACAATGTTCCCCTTCGAAGTCTTGCTCTGTAATGTGTTCAAAGGCGTGAAGGTTTACTACTTTCAATAAGATGAAAGCAATAATAAAAAAACAAGAGATGTAATTTTTATTTGACTTTAAACGCATAACTGTTGCTAAAATAGTAAAATAATTTTAATATATAGGAATCAAGATTATGAATAATATTTTATCATCATTATTTTTTTTTCAGTTCAAAACAGTGAAATTTACTCCTTAAGTGTATTCAATTGGAAAGTTGAGGTTCCGGTTTCCATACTTGTACTTTTAGTATAAATTTTAGGAATGACTACTGGAGGTATTCTTTTTTCGGTGATCAGAAAACTTTTGATGAAGAAATTTAAACGACCCATATTTTTATTTCCAATCTTAAATAGGGCGATTTAATTTTTAATAAAAATTATATTTACTTTTTTGTTAGCTATAAGGTTAAATTAACAATCATATTTTAAATTGTAGTCATTTTTATTATTAAATTTGATATATCTAACGCAAAACTTTATTAAAATGAAAACAACGCTAACTTTATTTGTTATGTGCATTTTGGCATTGGGTCAATTGCATGCACAGGATGCCGCCACTGAAACCACAACAACAACAGGTGAAGAAAACCTGAAAACCTATGTGATTGAACGCGAAGTGCCCGGCGCCGGAAATTTAACCGCAGAAGAATTAAAAGCCATCTCTCAAGGCTCTTGTAATGTACTGGAACAAATGGGACCAAAGATTCAATGGCAACAGAGTTTTGTTACCGGCGATAAAATTTATTGTGTTTACAAGTCTGAAAGTATCGAACTTATTGAGGAGCATGCCAAAAGGGGAGGTTTTCCATCAAATGTAATCAGTCAGGTTACAGCTGTTATAAGCCCGGCAACTGCTGAGCAGTAAAAGTTTAAATTTTAATTATGCCGGAAGAACAGTTAAACAATCCTTTACACGGTATCACACTTAAAACGATTCTTGAATTTTTAATAGAAAAATACGGCTGGGAAACGCTGGGTGAAAAAATCCCTATAAGATGCTTTACACACAGTCCATCGCTTAAATCAAGCCTGGTTTTTTTGCGCAAAACCCCCTGGGCCAGAGAGAAGGTGGAACGATTGTATCTAAGAAGCATATAAGTAACCTTTTGCGTAACTCAGCGGTACAGCTATAACGCCAAGTTCCACAAAGAAGCGCAAACCTGCCGCAGGAAGGGGGCCACAAAGAAATTCAAGATTATTTAATCAAACTTTTCCTCTTCCAGCTTTAGCTTAAAATCATACTGCAAATCCTCGTGTAGGGTAGCTATGATTTTGTTGGCCAAAGCCAGTTGCCGTTCCAGTATGTTTTGCAGGGTTTTGTCGTTTTTAATAGATGGCGAAAAGTTTTTAAGCTTCACACAGAAGTAGAGTAGGAGTTCCACTTCGGTTTCTTTCTTTAAAGTATAACGGATGTACTTTTTGATTGAGCGCAGTATTTTCCGGATACTCTTTCTAATCCAGTAATAATTCTGCGTATTGATGGCTTTGAGTTGTTCATCGATTTCGCGCTTGACGCTTTCAATATAACCGTTTTCATCGTGTGATTCAAAAAGGAGATAGGTGAGCAGCTCTTTATTTTCCTTTTTAAAACGGGACAAGCGCAGGCACAGATTGAGCAATTCATCAGTGGAGCGGTGTTGGAGTTCTTTTTTTATTTGAGGTAGCGTGGCGGGTTTCATATGTAATTATATGGTATAAAGAGGATTGCAAACTCATTTCTTTTTTTATATTTGATAAAGATACAGACTTCATCACAACTCTCATTATGGAATGTAAAAACTGTCAAACTTACCTGGTTGAAAAAAGCGACTATTGCCACCACTGTGGTGCAAAAGTGATCAGAAACCGCCTCACTTTAAAAAATTTGTTCAATCACTTTGTGGAAACTTTTTTTAGTTATGACAATTCCTTTTTTAAAACAATAGTGTATCTTTTTAAAAATCCAAAAGATGTTATTGAATCTTATGTCAACGGGGTGCGTAAAAAATACATTGCTCCTTTGGCCTTTTTTGCCATAGCAATTACCTTGTCAGGGCTTTATTTGTTTATTATAAAAAAATATTTTCCTGATTTTTTTGATTTTGTCGATAGTTTTTATACAAATGATGTATCAAAGGATATTGGAAAAGAAATCAACGAGTTCACGACTGAATACAACTCATTGCTAAACTTTATGCTCATTCCGTTATTTGCATTGATGTCGCGTATTGTATTTCTTAAAAACAAATTTAATTTCACAGAACACTTGGTCATCTACTTTTATACTATGTCGTTGTTTTCAATGGTATCAGTTGTTGTCAACCTTATTATGTTACTATTCTTTTCAAATTTTTTGTTGGCTTTTAGTGGTATATTGTATTTGTTGTTTTTTATTTATCATTGTTATGTTCTCAAACAAGTATTTTCTTTAACTTTCAAGAAATTAATAATTAAAGCACTCTTGTTTTTACCCTTGTTGTTCTTCTTTTTTATTGTAAGTTCAATAATCATTTTTATTCTTTTCTTTATTTTAGGGGACTATAGTTTACTTGATTTCAAACCACAACCCTAGTTTTTTTCTTTTTTACTTTTATTAATTTCAGACTGTCTCATGGGCATTCCATCAATCACGGTAAAGATTTCCAAAGCAGTAGTGAGGCTGTATGTCCTGTGTTTGATACCACCGTCGAGTCCAATGAGCACGAGTTCGAGTTCACTTTCCTTACTTTTATAATTATTGTAAAGCGTGTTGCTTGTAACTCGATTTTCATCGGCTGAGTTAAACATTGAATAGTTGTTTGGAGTGACAAGGTATATCTTTAATTTTCGCTCTTTTAGACCGGACTCATTTTGATTAAAAATTTCAATTTGCTGTTGCAAGAGTTTGCTGTCTTTACTTGCTGCCATCACAAGCAGCACGCGGTTTTCCCATTTGTGGGTACTGAAGTCCTGAGCTGTAACACTGCCCGTCACCCACAATAAAATCACTAAAATATAAAACGGTTTTTTCATAGAGGTAATTTAGTCATTTTCTGCTTTTTCCCACCTTGACTACATAGAAAAAGCCTCATTGCAATTTAGTCACATCAAAAAGGATCATCACTATACCTCACCGCCTCAGTTCGTTCCTGTTCCCTGAATCCTCCAAAGCGCCAGGTAAAGGCCACAGTAGCAATGCGTGACTCGCGGTTAAACCTTCTGGTTTGTGAAAACACGGCATCATCGGTTTGTATTTTGAACCTTCGGGTGTTAAAGACATCGCTAACATTCAGACTAATAGTACCTCTTCTGTTAAAGACATCCCTTCTGGCACCAAAATTCACCCCATACATCGGGTCTATTTTTCCTTGCGGCAAAGCTATTGGGCCGCGGTAATCGGCCATTAGTTGAAAGGTGGCAACATCAGGTAACACCCAGTTGGTCAGTAAATTGAGCGTCCAGCTAAAATTGGAATTAAAATAATTCTCTCTGATGTTTCTTCCGTTGATTTCAGAGTAAAACAAATTCCCGGTAAGGGTCGCATCCAGCGTCGATAAAAACCGAAATTGGTTGATGAGTTCAAAGCCGGTATCCCGTCTGTAATTGGCATTGTCCCAAAGTTGTACAGCGGCATTGTTTGGCAAAAAACCAATGATGCGGGTCATAGCATCACTCGTGCGGCGGTGGTAAATGGTTCCGCTTAGGAGCACTTTTTTCCAGTCGCGGTTGTAACCTATTTCATAACTGTCTGTATATTCAGGGCGTAGTAGGGGGTTCCCAAACCGGGTATTGAGCAAATCCTGAGCATTGTAAAAAGGCGCTTGTTGTCCCCAGCTAGGCCTGTTGATACGCCTACTGTAATTGAGGATGAATTCGTCATTTTCGCTTAAAGCGAAAGTAAGATACGCACTGGGAAAGACATCTACATAATCATTTGTATAGGTAATACCGGAATTTTCATCAGTGCCTTCTGTAGTGGTCCACTCGGCACGGGCACCCACCTGGAAGCCAAACTTGCCCAGGGTTTTCCTGTAAATGACATACCCGGCATGTACTTTCTCGTCAAAAGGAAAGCGGTTGGCAATGGTGTCATTTTGCACATAAAGGCCGGTGTTTAAATCGAGTTGGTCAAAAGTCTGGGAGGGTTGGTAATAGGAGAGCGTGCTTTTTAGACCGGCTTCCAGCCGAGCATTATTGTTGAGCGGCTTGGTATAATCCAGTTGGGCAATCCAGAGATTGGCATCCTGTGGGCGTCCATAGATTTGATCCTGGAAGCTTTCGGGCACTTCAGTACCAGAGGAATCAAAAAAGCGCTGGTCAAAAAACTCGGTACGATCCTGAGTATTGTTTGCATAACTCGCAGAAACATAAAGGCTTTGTCCCAAAGTATCCATCCGGATGTCCAGGGTTGTCCCCACTTCAATATTCCGTGAAAACTGGTCTTCGGTAAGGGTTCTTATAAACAGGCTGTCGAGTTGGGCATTTTGATTGAGATGTCTTTGGTTATATTTCCGTAAACGGTCACGGGAGGAGCGGTTCAAATGCCCATAGATTCCCCAGACGGTGTTTTCGGTGATATTGTAATCCATTCCGGCACGCAGTAAATGGGATTGGTTTTCATTTTGGGTATCAAAATCCTGATCGAGTAGGGGTGACACTGTGGGATCTGTAGTGCGTCTCAAACTCTCACTTTTTTCAAACAAACTGCGAAACTGGTAGTTGTATGACCCGTAAAAATTGACGTCACCGGTAGAATAATTGAGATTTACCCCGCCCTGGTATTTATCACGGGTTCCCACAGAGGCGTTTACTGAGCCGTTAAAGCCCATGCGCTGGTCTTTTTTCAGGATTAGATTGATTATTCCGCCCACACCTTGAGCGTCATAACGTGAGGAAGGATTGGTGATGAGTTCGACTTCCTTAATACTATTTGCCGGAAACTGTGCGAGCACGTTTTCCATTTCTTCGCTCGAGAGGTTGGTAGGTCTGCCGTTAATGTAAATGAGTACATTGCCGCTGCCCCGCATAGATATACTTCCTTCTTCATCCATTTGTATAGAGGGTAAAGTATTCAAAAGGTCTGAAGCAGTGGCGCCTTCTGTAAGGACGTTGTTTTCCACATTGTAGGTGCGTTTGTCAATATCTGTTTGAAAGAGGCGTGCCGTTGTTGTAATGGTCACCTCGTTGAGTGATTCACCATCTGCATTCAATCGAACATTTCGCAGGTCGATAGGGCTATTTAAAGCATTCACGTTTTTAAAAACAGAGGAGTAACCTAAATAATCAAACTGAAGGATATATTCTCCGGGATTTACCGGCAGTTTAAATTCGCCATCAAATCCTGATGAAACGCCGCCCAATAATGTACTATCTGAAGGGTGTAACTGTGATATGGATGCAAACTCAAGCGGATAGCCTTTTTCTCCGTCAATTACTTTTCCGGTGATAAAAATTTGTTGTGTGATACCCGTAAAGCTGCCTGCGAAAAACAAAAGAAGTAAAAAATAATTTGTCCTTATCATAGACTTGCTAAAATACACCTAAAGGGTTATTTTTACAAGGATTTTAACTTGGTTTTAGAGTTCAATGTTCAATGTTTAAAGTCGGGTTCAGTCAATACCTAAATAACGTTGACTGAATTTGACATTTGAAATTTGAAATGATACGTATGAAATCGACCAAACATTCAATTAGAATCCTTACAGTTTTTGGAATTTGGCACTTGTAATTTGGTGCTTAAAAATTGATAAATTTGAAATCAATCAAAAGAATACTTTTCAATTCTACTCTTCCAGCTTTGCAAACAACTCGGGGTAACTATTGATATCGAGGTGCATTTTGCCTCCAATCATCACTACAGGATTCTCCATAGTATCTGGATCAAAACCGGAACTCCTAAGAAAAGGTGTGAGTTGGGTTCTCATGCTTTCATTTTCAGCTAATTTTTGAACCTTGTAATTAAAGGGGCTTTCGTCCAGCTGACTCATCAGGGTGTCACAAGTTGTACATTTATCGGGGATGATGATGGTAATGGGATTTTCTGGGGTGATTTTTATGAGTTCAAATTCTTTTCTAAGGACCCTCCTTGAAAGTGAATCAGATATTTCGAGTTCATAAGTATATAATGGTTTTTTATCGCGATCAACAACCAGGCTTATGAGGTTTACTTTTGATCTGCCGGGCACTCTTATTAGGCGTCCCATACTACGTGGCTCTCTAAAACCCGTGCCTCTGATGGTTATGGCAACATCATAGTCTTTTAGTGTGTTGTTAAGAGCAAATATATTTAAGCGGTTATTTTCCTGTTCGTCAACAATTTGAATGGGTTTGAATGGAACTTGTGAATTTGAAGTAAATACGAAAGAAAAAACGACGAGTACAATCAATATGTTTTTCAAGGTGGTATGAGGTGTTGGTTATTTGGAGTTGAAAGATAATACATTGTATATTAATTATGAAATATGT
>DAINOA010000108.1:0-6294 GCA_036735625.1 Planktosalinus sp.
TTCCAGAGCTAACCAGTCTTCTTCGTTTTGCATAGCGATGTTTCCGGTAAACTCCCCACGGCGAATCCAAATCTGAGGTTTGACCATCACTTTTATTCCCCTGTCCTGCATTAATTGAATGGTTTTTCTTGCGCCTTCTTCGCGCTCACCCCACCATTGCCTTTCGATATTAAAAACAATAGCGCTGCTGTCTTTAGATTGCATAAAAGCAAAAGGCATTACCGCAGCCCAGTTCGCATTTACATCCACTACCGGTTGTATATGGGTGCTGTCAATCACTTCCCGCGATGCGACAAAACTAACACCGTTGATTTTGGTAACTGATTCTGTTTCCTGCGATGTGCAGGAGGTCAACGCAGATAAAAGGAATATACCGAAAAAGAACCTCAGCGGCATAGCGTTTCTGTTTGTACAATAGTAAAAAAAAGATTTAGTATACGCCTTAAAATCCGTGAAAATCTGCTTAATCAGCGTCATCCGTGTTCTGTTTAAATAATTATACTGATATCGAGAATAGTTTTTCAAAAAAAATAGAAATATATAAGTAAATTAAAAATACTGACCAATCCCAAAAACAAATCCATTACCTGCATCCGGTGTAATACCATACCCATAATCAATCCTGAAAATAGCATTGAAAATAGTTTTATGAATTAACCGCAAACCCACACCGGGATACACCCTGAAGTTTTTAGAATCTAACAAGTCATTAAAATCCCCACCGGGCTTTCTCCAGCTTCCGGCATCCATAAAAATGTTGCTTTGCAAAACAAACCAGCCTCTTTCCATAAGGGTGTGGCGGTATTCTGAATTCAAAACCACCGAAGCAGTACCTCTACTTATGGTATTTCCAACGCCCCTGATGTTTAAATTATTATCGACGGAAAAAGGGGCAAAAGGAGAGTCCATATTACTGGACAGGCCCAGGCGCAATCTGTTTGCCAGGTTTCCTTTTTCGCCCAGGCGTTTGAAATAAATAAAATCATTCCACCAGATATTAAAGTCTGTAGCCTCTGTAGCAGCGTTTGTCACAAATTGAAAGTTAAAAACGTTTCTAATCCCATCCAAAAAGTAATAATCAAACGATACTTTATCCAAAGTATATTTAATTCTATATAAATTCTTGTTCACATTTAAATTTAAAGGAACTTCCGGGTTCGTTTCCCCTTCAATATAAGTATATCTTTCCCTAAAATAATTAAATGCAATGTCTATGGTATTGCTATAGTTAAACTGATATATCAGTCCTGCTTCATAGGAATTGTTGTTGTATTTATAGTTTGCTGTCCCACTTTCTAAAAAAACAGGTTCCAAAGTGGTCAAGTCCTGATAAGTAGCTAAAACACCCATTTTTCTGCTAATTAAAAATGGTGCCCTAAAGTTAATGCTGTAGGAATCATAAATATCTTTTTGATAAAACCCACCCAAGGATATATTCTGCCCAAAAAGATTGAATTCCGCAAGGCCCAGTCTAAAAGCGATTTCGTCGTTATTTGTTGTAAAAACAGTGCCTGAAGGAATTAAAGTGAAATTTTCTTTTATCACATAGGTAAGCTTATAATTGTCTTCCCCTTTTCTTTCCACCGTAAAAGAAGTATTAGAGACGGCATTCAACCTGTTTAAAATTTGAATATCTTTGTAAATCAAGGAAGAGTCTACCTTTTGCCCCGCTGCTACCTCAATGCTTTTATGGAGAAGCGAACGGTCAATTCTTTTGTTTCCGGTAAAAACAATTTCTTCAATTATTTGAGAATGGCTAATGGAAAAACAAAAAAAAAGCAGAAATAAAGGCAAAAGTTTTTTCATAAAACAGGTATCTATGTTATAAAACAGCTCTTAACCCAATATTATAGGTTTCCCCAAGACCTGTATTATTGCCCCGTACAAAATTTGTGTACAAGCTTTCTATGTTTAATTTCCTGGTGATCTGAAATTTCACCCCTGCTCCCAGGGCGGTGAAATCTTGTCCAAAATCATTTCCTAAATCCAGACGTTGGGCATGTTGTATTAAACCAAACACTGTAAATTTTGGGGTTGGGAAATAACTAAAAAACACCCCCGGGATTAAATTTAAGCTATTATTTGCAAAACTATCTTCTTTATTGCCCAAATTTAATTCTGTATTAAGTTCCAAAAACAATTGGTAAGTGTTTCCTTGAAAGGTATGGTCGTAAAAAAAACGATTTTGCCATATATACCCATTTTGATCCAAAAAAACACCATTAGCTACCTCTTCAGAAACCAAAGGGATAAAAACCGAACTTTGCAAAGAAAAATTGGGAACCATGGCGAGTGGCACAAATTTAACCGATGGTGCAAAAGAAGTTAATCCGGATCTCGCGGTACCGGTCTCGCCATCAAACTTAAAAACATCCAGTGCCTGCCTGTCTGCAATTACATTGGATCTGAGTTTTAAAATGAGTCCTAAGTTGACCCGTTTGGTTTCTGAAACACCGGTAAAACCTTCCAGGGTTGATGTAAAAAAAGTTTGCCTGGGTTCAGCAGCATCAGTAAAGGTGCTCTTTGTTTGTGTATAGAGGTTATTGAACCACTTTATATCCCATTGCTTCTTGGCTATTAATTTTGAAGGGGTTAAGGTCTGTATAACCGATTGGCTTTCTTCTGTTTGAGCTTTGGATGTTAAAAAAATAAAAAATAAAAGTAGCGTAAAAATTTGTTTTGGTTTCATGATGTTTTTTTACACTTCATGTCGAAAAACAAAAAAAAACCTAACATACTATTTTTGTAAGAAAAAACAGCTTTGGTTTATTTCCCGTTCAAACGCCAGTCATACTCATAAAACCCTATTTTACAGTCTTCAGAGATTTTCTCTTTACGGAATTTGTTGGTGTATTGAATAAGGGTTTGTCCGTTTTTGGTAAAATCTTCATTGTACCATTTCATGATTTGGGAAAAAAGTACTTCTTTCTCTTTATGTTGTACAAATTGAGGATTGTTTAGTGCTTTCACCGTTTGCTCCTGCAATTGCTTCTCCAAAGTTTCCGGGAGGTATGCCTTATTAATTATGGGTGGACAGCTCACAGCGGCACAAACCAGTACAAAATGAAAACGGGGTTCGCTAAATTCTGCTTGCAGCATCTGTTTTTGAATTCCATCTAAGGTGATGGATTTTCCGCCGATGTCATATTTTGTTTTATCAAAAAAACCGGTCACATCCAAAGGGGATTTCAACGGATAGTTATTCACCACTCCTTTAATCGTTGCAATATTATAGGCATTTATCCAAAACGCCTGATAGGTCTTTGCATTGCTTTTGTCCACCCGAATGTCTTTCGCTTTAGCTAACAAGCTATTTAATTGTTCCGGACTTTTTTTAATGGCGGCATAATCTACCTTGCCATTGGTCACATACTTTCCAAAAAGCGCATCAGCTTCATCAAAAAATGCTGCAGTTTTATCTTGTGAATAATTAACTGTATTCAGAAAAAGGAATGTAAATAGGAGTGTTATAGTTTTCATTTGTATTGTTTTTGAGAATTAAGTCGAATAAAGTATTCATTTGCTTACAATTTATATACGCAAAACATCCATAAACGGTTTAAAGACGTATATAAAGATATGGAACTTTAAAATTCTACAGAAAAGTATTAAGTTTGTAGAAACTATTACGACCTAAAGTTTGTTGAAGTAAATATAAGAACAAATTAAACCTTATGGAGCACGTTGTCATTATAGGAAACGGAATTTCAGGAGTTACCGCCGCAAGACACATTAGAAAACTATCAGATAAAAAAATTACCATAATTTCTGGTGAAACAGATCATTTCTTCTCGCGTACTGCTTTGATGTATATTTATATGGGTCATATGAATTATGAACACACAAAGCCTTATGAAGACTGGTTTTGGGAGAAAAACCGTATCGAACTCAAAAAAGCCTGGGTTACTAAAGTTTCTCCTGAAGAAAACAAACTCACTTTCTCTAAGGGCGAGACGATGCATTATGACAAACTCATCATTGCATCGGGCTCTAAGCCCAATAAATTTGGCTGGCCGGGGCAAGATTTAAAGGGCGTGCAAGGTTTGTATTCCAAACAAGATTTGGATCTCCTGGAAGAAAATGCTCCCAATAACAAGGTTTGTAAACACGCTGTTATAGTGGGCGGTGGTTTGATTGGTATCGAACTCGCAGAAATGCTCTCCACCCGAAAAATCCCGGTAACATTTCTCGTTAGGGAACACAATTTCTGGGGCAATGTACTGCCGGAAAGTGATGCTAAGTTGATTAACAACCACATCAAAGAACACCATATTGATTTGCGTTTAGGTGTAAACTTAAAAGAAATTCTAGCTGATGAAAATGGCCGGGCAAGAGCCATTGTTGTCGCCGAAACAGATGAACAAATTCCTTGTGATTTGGTAGGACTCACCGCGGGAGTTTCCCCCAATATCGATTTTTTAAAAGACAGTGGTATTGAGCTGGGAAGAGGGGTAAAAGTGAATCGCTATCTACAAACCAATATGCAAAATATCTTTGCGCTTGGCGATTGTGCAGAACAACAAGAACCCACCGGTGAACGCAGACCCATCGAAGCCGTTTGGTACACCGGCAGAATGATGGGCGAAGTGGTAGCGCAAACTATCTGCGGAAACAAAATGCCTTACAATCCGGGTCACTGGTTCAACAGTGCCAAATTTTTTGACATCGAATACCAAACTTATGGCTGGGTGTTTTCAGAACCACGTGAAGGCGAGGCTCATTTTCACTGGCAACACGAGGACGGTAAAATGTGCATCACTATCAATTATCAAATAGAATCCCGAAAATTTGTAGGCATCAATACTTTTGGCATTAGAATGCGGCACGAAGTTTTTGACCGCTGGCTCAATGATAAGCACACCGTTGATGAGGTCATAGAAAATCTGGAAAAAGCTCATTTTGACCCGGAGTTTTACAAACGGTATGAAAAACACATTAAGGAACAATTCAAAAATGAATTAAAAATTAACGCATAATTATGGCTCATAACATTTCAGCAACCGGAGATACTACTTACACCCTTTCGCTTCAGCAAAAGCTGGCAACATTACTTGGGTTTACCGGCCTATTTATCCTTTTACTTGCTACTTTTAATTTAAATTTTCCAAACAAAACCCTGTGGCTTAAACTTTCCATTGGAGCCATTTGTACTGGAATTGTCTGGTTTGGTTTCAATCAATACCAGAACAAAGTAGCAGGCATAAAAAATGATGGTGTTTATCTAAAGTCGTTAACTTCTAGAGGGATTTTGGCGTGGATGCTTGGCCTCTTTCTTACTTTTTTTTACATTGTACTTTACTTTTATCCCCAATATTTAGGTTTAACGCCTTCCGGCGAAAACAACAAAGGACTGGTTTCCTTTTTTGACCCATTGAGCTACTTGCTTAGCGGGAACCCAGCCAGCCAGTGGTTTGTTTATGGAACTTTTTACACTATTGCAGTTGTCTTTTTTGGAATCAAATTCATTTACAAATACCGCCATAATCATTATCAAAGGCTTCGCACGTTTTCAGTGATGTTCTTTCAACTGGGGTTTGCTTTCCTCATTCCTGAGTTTATGGCCCGCTTGAACAGCGAAAGCTTTTCACTCCCATATTATGACCTAAAAAACATTTGGCCTCTCAATTATTACAATTTTGAACAATACCGAGTTAATGAATTCATCAGTGCCGGAAATATTGGTATTGCTTTGCTCATTTTTGGCGTGGCGTCCATTTTTATCATTACCCCTATTCTCACTTACAAATATGGCAAACGCTGGTACTGCTCTTGGGTATGTGGCTGTGGTGCACTCGCAGAAACCGCAGGCGACTCTTTTAGACACCTTAGCGACAAACGATTGTCTGCCTGGAAAGTAGAACGATGGGTAGTACATAGTGTCGTGGTATTTGTGGTTGTGATGACAACTGCCGTTATTTACTCCTATCTGGGCGATGCCTCAAAAGGCTATTGGCTTACGCGAAATACATTTCTCATTGGCGTTGCCACTCTACTCACACTTGTTTTTGCCGGGGTGATGATTTTTAAACGAAACGAATTTAAAAAAGATGCAAAGTATGGTGCTATTGGGTATTTGGCTATTATTCTTGTGTTGATTGGATTGCATTATTTTCAAGGTTCCCAATTGTTTTTGTTTGAAACCGAAACCTTAAGAAGCACTTATGGTTTCCTTATTGGAAGTATTTTTGCCGGTGTGATTGGCACCGGGTTTTACCCCATTTTTGGCAATCGCGTTTGGTGCAGAATGGGCTGCCCAATGGCGGCAATACTAGGTTTCCAGCAACGCTTGTTTTC
>DAINOA010000109.1:0-774 GCA_036735625.1 Planktosalinus sp.
GTCTTAATTCTGAAGACGTGCCTTTTGTTTTGTTTGTCTTCCTTTGGGCGCCATACGCACCCATTCCAATTCGCGCTCCAGGGTTTTTTGACGTTTGGAAGCGGTTTTGCTTTCCTGGGCAAGACGTTTTGCTTTTTGATCCAACCAGGAAGAGTAATTTCCTTTCCAGGGTATGCCTTCACCCCTGTCCAGTTCAAGAATCCAGCCTGCAACATTATCGAGGAAGTAACGGTCGTGAGTCACGGCAATTACGGTTCCGGCATATTGTGCTAAGTGGTGTTCCAACCAGTGTACACTTTCTGCATCAAGGTGGTTGGTGGGCTCATCAAGCAACAACACATCGGGCTCCTGTAATAAAAGGCGACACAAGGCAACACGGCGTTTTTCACCGCCTGAGAGGATCCCTATTTTTTTATCACCTTCGGGCGTGCGCAGGGCGTCCATTGCAATTTCCAGTTTAGTATCCAGTTCCCATGCATTGGAGGCATCAATTTTATCCTGCAATTCCGCTTGACGGTTCATTAGCTTTTCCATCTTATCAGCGTCAGAATAAACTTCTTCCAAACCAAACATATCATTTATTTTGTTGTATTCATCAAGAATGGCAACCGTTTCGGCTGCGCCTTCCCTTACAATTTCTAGTACTGTTTTTTCAGGGTCCAGTTGAGGCTCCTGTTCCAAATATCCCACTGAATATCCCGGTGAGAATACCACATCACCCTGGTAATTTTTATCAACCCCGGCAATAATTTTTAATAAGGAAGATTTTCCGGA
>DAINOA010000109.1:784-6267 GCA_036735625.1 Planktosalinus sp.
GGAACCATTGAGACCCAGGATACCAATTTTGGCACCATAGAAAAAGCTTAAATAGATTTTTTTGAGCACCGGTGATTGCATTCCTGGATAGGTTTTTGAAACCCCGGACATTGAGAATATTACTTTTTTATCGTCAGACATATTGTTGTTATATTGTTTGTGGTTTATTGTTTGTTGTTGAATTTTTGTCCTTTAAAGTTTGAATTTCGCAGATAATGCATAAATGAGCCTATTTTATTTTTCTCTAGTTCACACATTTCATTGAGTTCAATATGTTGTTCATTACTAATGATTTTTTTATCAAATGCCCTGTAGGATTGTGATTTTAATTCTTCTGTTGACCCTTTGGCTATGCTCTGAAAATTGTGAAATTCTTTATTACCATCTCTACCAAAACCCTCAGCAATATTGTCCATTATAGAACCTGAGCTGTTTTCCATTTGATTTCGTAAACCAAAATTGGTTTTCAATGAGGTTTCTTGTATAAGCAAATCAACAAAAAGACATATTTTTCGGGCGAGCTGCCAAATTTCTAAATCCTCAAATCGATTTATCGTTGCCTTAATAAAAAACTATAAACAATGAACAACAAACAACAAACCCTTAAACCCTTCCTTTCAATTCATTAAAAACCCAGGCAATAGATAGAAACCCGACACCGGTGGCACCAAAGCCCCAACCTGATATTTCGCTGTAGCGAAAAACACCCAAGGCTATTAAAACCAGCCCCATCACAATCATCACAAGAGTAGCCCAACCTAGTATGGTATTTTTATTTGTCTTTTTATTCATTTTATTTTGATTTAAATAACAATTTTAAATTTAAGGGGAATCAAAATTGTAAAAGATTTTTACGGAATACAAATATCGTTAAATTAATTGAACTTTCCATTTGAAAAAAGTACATAAGAACCATTCAAAAATCAAAAATAAGAATGCTAATTTCCTTTATCAAGTTTTTGTATTTTAGCCCAAAGAAATAAATCTATGGACATCAACTTCAATAAAAACGAAGATCACAATAAAATGCTCAACTCAGATTTACGCCAGCGACTCAGTAAAGTAAAACTGGGAGGCGGTGAAAAGAGTATTGAAAAACACAAAGCCAAAGGCAAAATGACTGCCCGTGAACGCATCAAATATTTACTGGATGAAAAGAAGCCCAGTATCGAGATTGGTGCTTTTGCCGGAGAAGGCATGTATGAAGAACACGGCGGGTGTCCGGGAGGCGGTGTGGTTGTTAAAATGGGTTTTGTGAGCGGTAAACAATGTGTTGTTGTCGCCAATGATGCAACAGTAAAAGCAGGTGCCTGGTTTCCCATCACCGGAAAAAAGAACCTCAGAGCCCAGGAAATTGCTATTGAAAATAAACTTCCCATTATTTATCTGGTTGACAGTGCCGGTGTTTATTTACCCATGCAGGATGAAATTTTTCCCGACAAAGAACATTTTGGACGCATTTTTAGAAACAATGCCGTGATGAGCAGTATGGGTATTACGCAAATTTCTGCCGTTATGGGAAGCTGTGTGGCAGGGGGTGCTTACCTTCCCATTATGAGTGACGAGGCCTTAATCGTCGATAAAACCGGAAGTATTTTCCTTGCCGGAAGTTACCTTGTGAAAGCCGCCATTGGTGAAACTATCGACAATGAAACGCTGGGTGGCGCAACCACTCACTGCGAAATAAGTGGCGTAACAGATTACAAAGCCAAAGATGATCAAGATGCCCTTGACCGCATCAAAAAAATAATGGATAAAATAGGTGACTTTGACAAAGCCGGTTTTAACCGTGTCAAAGCAGCAAAACCCAAAGAAAAACCTGATGATATATTTGGTATTGTTCCCCGCTCGCGAGCAGACCAGTATGATATGATAGAGATTATCAAACGATTGGTTGATAATTCTGAGTTTGAAGAATACAAGGAAGGTTATGGACAAACCATACTCACCGGCTATGCCCGCATCGACGGCTGGGCTGTGGGCATTGTCGCTAACCAGCGCAAACTGGTCAAAACCAATAAAAGCGAAATGCAGTTTGGTGGCGTGATTTATAATGACAGCGCCGATAAAGCTACCAGATTTATTGCCAATTGTAATCAGAAGAAAATACCGTTGGTCTTCCTTCAGGACGTGACCGGGTTTATGGTGGGCAGCAAAAGTGAACACGGTGGCATCATTAAAGACGGTGCAAAAATGGTGAGCGCGGTGAGCAACTCGGTGGTGCCAAAGTTTACGATTATCATTGGAAATTCTTATGGCGCGGGTAATTATGCCATGTGCGGAAAAGCGTATGACCCCAGACTTATTGTCGCCTGGCCCAGTGCCGAACTCGCAGTAATGAGTGGAAACAGTGCTGCCAAAGTATTGCTCCAAATTGAAACCGCCTCCCTCAAAAAGAAAGGCCAAGAAATCACACCCGAAGTGGAAAAAGAACTCTATGATCGCATTAAAGCGCGGTATGACGAGCAAATTTCTCCATACTATGCCGCAGCTAGACTATGGACAGATGCCATCATCGACCCGCTTGATACCCGCACCTGGATTAGTATGGGAATTGAAGCAGCTAATCACGCGCCCATTGAAAAGCCATTTAATCTCGGTGTGATACAGACTTAAGAGTTTTTTGTTTCAGGTTTCAGGTTTCAGTTGAAATTTGACTAGTTGTTTAAAACCTTAAATCGCAAAGCTATTTTATAAAAAAGGAAACCAACCAAAGCACCAATAGTCATTCCAGTCAATGTGTCCAGTGGATAATGCACACCCACATAAATACGACTATAACCCACTATTGCTGCCCATAATAAAAGTAAAAAAACCAAGTTTTTATACACTTTTCTAAACAATAAACCGAGGAAAACTGCCAGCGCCATTGTGCTTGCAGCATGAGCTGAAAAATATCCAAAGCGACCACAACGTGGAGCAACATATCTTATTATTTCTTTTAGATGCTCCTCCCGACAAGGTCTGGGACGTTCAAAGCCGTGTTTAAAAAGGTTTGCCAATTGGTCTGTAACGGTAATCATCAAAGCAACCAGTACCATCACAATCAGCATATTTTTCAATCCAAAATGACGGTGTACCAAGTACAGGAGAATGGCGTAAAATGGAATCCAGGTGAATTTATTTGTTATCAACAACCAGATTTGATCCCAACGCTCTGATCCCAGCCCATTTAGATATATAAAAATTTGTTCGTCTAATTGAAGTAGCTGTTCCATAAATTGTTAATCTTCCTCATATCTTGCCACCTCACGGTCATAAAATTCTGTGGCTTGTTGAATGAGGTTTTCAGTTTCTGCTTCCAGTTCCTTTTGATCTTCATCATCAAATTCTTCCATCCATTCTACATCATCATTTTCCAAATTGATAATAAACCTCGGAAATTCTGTGTGAATCACATAAATTGAATTTGGAAAGTCTGTATTGTCGCCTAAAATGAATTTTGGTAATTCCATAAATTGTTTAGTTATGTTTCTAATTCCTACCCTGCAGGCAGGAGATTAATAGTATCTATTTACAAAAATAGCTTAACAATTTTAAACAGCTTGTCCATTGATAAGTTTTTTAGTCAAAAGATCAAATCTTAGGTACAACATCAAAGCCGAAGCGGTCAATCCGGCAAACAAGCCTATCCAAATACCAATAGCTCCCATTGCTTCTTCCTTTCCAAGAAAATATCCCACCGGAAAGCCCACTAGCCAATAAGCTACAAAACAAATCCACGAGGGAATATTCACATCCTGCAATCCCCTTAAAGCGCCTAGAAAAACAACTTGAAGTCCGTCACTAAGTTGGAATATAGCGGCTACAATCAACAAAGTGGAAGCAATTTGAATCACTTCTGCATTATCGATATAGAAAGTGGGAAGTATGCCTTTTGTGATGATAAAGAGTATCGCAAAAAAAGCTTGAATAACGAGCACTATTAAAAAAATTGAAAATGCTATGCGTCGCAGTTCAGTGAAATTCCTTTTTCCTTTTTGATTACCCACTCTAATTGTTGCTGTAACACTGAAACCCACAGCAATCATAAATGTCATAGACGCCAGGTTAAGAGCTATCTGATTTGCTGCCTGTGAATTGGTTCCCAACATTCCGGCGAGGAAAATGGAAGCTGTAAATAAAGCCACCTCAAAAAACATTTGCAATGCCGTTGGAAAACCAAGACCAAACAATCTTTTAAATATGGTTATATTGAGATTCTTTCGTTTAGACCAAATAAAATATGGACTAAATTTCTTTTTGTTTTTGAGAATATAATAGATAAAGGCCAACATAAAAAAGCGCGAAATCAACGTGCCCAGAGCAGCACCTTCCAACTCAAGACGTGGAAAAATCCAGATACCATAAATAAGCAGGTAGTTAAAAATAATATTGACCACATTGGCAATGAGTGTTGCATACATTGCATATTTAGTTTGAGAGAGCCCGTCTGCAAATTGTTTAAAGCCCTGAAACAGCATTAATGGAATCATTGAAAAAGCAACAATTTCTAAATATGGAATCGCAAGGTCAACCACTTCAGGTGGTTGGTTTAGTTGATAAAGGATGGGTTTTGCAAAAAGCAAGAGTATAAATAAAAGCAGGCCATTGATGCCACAAAGAATCATACCGTGATGAAAAAAACTGCGACCGTTTTCAATATTGCTTTCACCATCTGCCTCCGCTATAAGAGGTGTGATTGCAAATGAAAATCCTATCCCTATTGATAATGCAATAAATATCAAACTGTTGCCTAAAGAGATAGCAGCCAGCTCTGCAGCACCCAGTTGACCCACCATCAGGTTGTCAACTAAGCCTACCATTACGTGACCCAGTTGCCCAAGCATTATGGGAAATGCCAACTTAAAATTGTAGTGAAATTCCTTGGAATATGCTGCAAGTGCCATTAAAAACTGTGATGGAAATGAAAGAGCCAAAGTTAGGCGTATTTTAATTAATCAAAGGTGCTATCACTAAAAAAATAATTAAGATAAAGAACTTCAAATAGTGATATAAAGACATTGTTTACATTCAATCACCAATCAATTAAAAAGCCCGTTGAAATTACCGCGCTTAGCTAGTAATCTTACTTTATTTTAAAAATGTTGAACACATTAAGATTCAAATTATTTAGTATTGAAGTGATTTAAATTCGTCACTCACCTTGCCACATTCTCAAAATTCCGTAATTTCGTAGCTCTTAACAAATCCAATAAAACACAGCAGAATGAGCAAATATGATATTATCGTTTTAGGTAGTGGTCCCGGTGGTTATGTAACCGCTATTCGTGCCTCACAATTAGGGTTTAAAACCGCAGTCATTGAAAAAGAAAGCCTGGGGGGCGTTTGCCTCAACTGGGGATGTATTCCCACCAAAGCCCTTCTAAAAAGTGCGCAGGTTTTTGACTACCTGAAACACGCAGAAGACTACGGACTCACCCTGAAAGATGCCGACAAGGACTTTTCCAAAGTCATCAAAAGAAGCCGCAATGTGGCCGGTG
>DAINOA010000110.1:0-6211 GCA_036735625.1 Planktosalinus sp.
ATTTTTAAGGGAATCGCTTTTTATAATTTAAATTACCAAATTACAAATACAGAAGTTTTGAAATCTTTAATTACCCCAATGTCAAATAACAAAGATGCTCAACACATCATTCAAAGTTACCTAAGAAGAACAAAGGTTTTAAAAATTATAAAATTGGAAGCCTAAATGAATTCAAGAATAGTTTAGTAAATTTGACTATGATCCCGGAAGAACACAAAACCAAAATTGACACGATAAGACAAAAAATCTACATTGTCATTTATGGTACAAATACCCGAGCAGGAAAATTATTTGACGTTTTTCTTCTCATATTTATTCTCCTTAGCGTGCTGGCAGTTATGCTGGAGTCTGTTAAAGAGATTGATGAAAAATACCATCAAGTTTTAATGGTTGCTGAATGGATTTTCACCTCTCTTTTTACTATTGAATACATACTCAGAATTTTTTCTACAAAAAAACCATGGCAGTATATTTTTAGTTTTTATGGAATCATAGATTTATTAGCCATTTTACCAATGTATCTTTCCTTCTTTATATCGGGAAGTAATTTACTAACAAGTATAAGAGCGTTACGATTATTAAGGCTTTTCAGGGTTTTAAAAATGGGCAATTTTGTGGGAGAAGCCACCAATTTAAGGTCTGCCTTAAGGTCAAGTCGTGCAAAAATTACCGTTTTTCTTTTTTCAGTATTGATTATTTCTTTGGTAATTGGCACATTAATGTTTTTAATAGAAGGGCCAAAGGCAGGAATCACAAGCATTCCCAGAGGCGTTTACTGGACTGTTGTAACACTTACAACTGTGGGATATGGTGACATCGTGCCCATAACTCCTTTTGGGCAATTTTTGAGTATGCTGGTTATGATTGTGGGTTATGGAATCATTGCAGTTCCCACTGGTATCGTCTCTGCAGAATTTGTAAAGCAAAAATCCAAAAAGAAATCAATGAAAGAAAATAGTAGCAATAAAATAAGAAAAGAAGATATCGTTTGTCCTGTTTGTAATACTCAGAATCACAAAAAAAGTGCTGCTTTCTGTTACAATTGTGGAGCAAAAATTAGAATCTAGATTTTGGAACAAAAGGAAAAATATCTCATCACAGTTGTGGGTCCAACTGCTATTGGAAAAACAGCTACATCAATAGCCTTGTCTGGTTTTTTTAATTCTGAGATCATCTCAGCAGACGCCCGACAGTTTTACAAAGAACTGCGGATTGGTACTGCTGTTCCATCGCCATCAGAATTAGACGAAGTTCCTCATCATTTTATACACCATATTTCTATTGAAAGAGATTATACCGTTGGTGACTATGAGAATGATGCTATCCATTTGATTGAAAATAAATTCAAAGAAAAAGACAAGCTCTTTCTTGTGGGAGGTTCTGGTTTGTATGTAGATGCCGTTGTTAAAGGTTTGGACAACTTTCCGGTGGTTTCCCCAAAAATTAGAGAAGAGCTTCAAAAACTATTTTTAGAATCGGGTATTTCAACATTGCAAAAAAAGCTAAAGCAACTAGACCCAGAATATTATGAAGTTGTTGATAAAAACAATGCGCACAGATTGATAAGAGCTCTGGAGGTATGTATTGGCTCCGGTAAACCCTATTCTTCCTTTTTAAAGAAAAAATCAAAGAAAAGAAATTTTAATGTTCTAAAAATAGGATTGAAAGCAGAAAGAAAGCTACTCTATGATCGCATTAACAAACGAGTGGATTTAATGATGGAGGCAGGTCTTTTAAATGAGGCAAAGGAACTTTATGACAGAAGTCACTTGAATGCTCTACAAACCGTGGGATATAAAGAATTATTTTTGTATTTAAATAATGAAATAACTCTTGAAAAAGCCGTTGAAGAAATTAAGAAAAACTCAAGGCGTTATGCAAAAAGACAGCTCACCTGGTTGCGAAAGGATGAAGAAATCAAGTGGTTTGAATTTGATGAAGATGTGAACCAGATTATTGAATACATAAAACTCAAAACCTCTTGATGTTTCAAGACGTTTTGAGTTTTTACTTCAAAAAAATAACATTAAGTAAACTCTTAAAGATATAGTAGAATATTTTGAAACAGGAAACTAAACCAATTTAAAATGTTTAATTATCCACTTCGCTTTTTACAACAAGGCGAAAACCTTCTCCATGGATATTTAAAATTTCAACATCATCATCTTTACTTAGATATTTTCTAAGCTTTGCTATATAAACATCCATACTTCTTGAAGTGAAATAATTGTCATCTCTCCAAATTTTTGTCAAAGCCAATTCGCGTGGCATTAAATCGTTTTTATGCAGGGCCAAAAGGCGTAGCAACTCATTTTCTTTTGGAGACAATTTGTCTGGCTTTTGATCTTTGTAAGTTAGAAAACGCAATTTTGAATTTAAGTGGAAATTCCCCACTTGAAAGTCAAATTGCTTACTATCTGCCAAAGTTTCTGTGGCTTTTCTTTGAATAATTGCTTTGATTTTCATCAGGAGTACTTCAGAATCAAAGGGTTTGTTTAAATAATCATCTGCGCCAACTTTATAGCCTTTTAATACATCTTCTTTCATTGCTTTAGCAGTGAGGAAAATAATGGGCACTTCCTGGTTTTTCTCTCTTATTTCCTTAGCTAAAGTAAAGCCGTCTTTATAGGGCATCATAACATCTAGGATGCACAGATCATAATCATCTTTTTTGAACTTTTCAAAGCCTTCCATACCATTTTTAGCGTGGGTAACATTGTAATTGTTCATTGTTAAGTAATCTTTTAAGACAGTTCCAAAATTTGGATCATCTTCTACTAAAAGGATTTTTTTATTTTCAGTTTCCATGACTTAAGATATTAATTGAAGTTTAATTATAAAGGTACTTCCTTTTTCTTTCTCACTTTCCACAAAAATTTGACCTTGATGGTCATCGATTATTCGCTTTACATAAGAAAGTCCAAGTCCGTGTCCTTTTACGTTGTGAATATTGCCTGTGTGTTCTCTATAAAATTTTTCAAAAATTCGTTTTTGTGCTGCTTTACTCATTCCACTTCCTTGATCTTTAATTTTAAGAATGATATTGTTTTTAACATTTTCAGTGAAAATATCAATTTTTGGAGCGTTTGGAGAATATTTTATGGCATTGTCTAAAATGTTAACGATAACATTTGTAAAATGTGATTCATTTGCCAGTATGGATGACTTTTGAGCATCAAAATGTGTTTTTATATATCCTCCCCGATCTTCTACCAGTAATTGAACGTGAGTCATTGCATCTTCAATTAAGTCGTGAAGTTTGAGTCTTTCTTTCTTGATATTCAAATCTCTTTTTTCAAGCTTTGAAATACGCAGTACATTTTCAACCTGTGCGTGCATTCTTTTGTTCTCTTCCCTTATCATTTTTAAATAGCGCTGCATCGTTTCTTTATTTTCAGAAATCATAGGATTCTTCATAGCATCCAGTGCCAGGTTAATAGTTGCAATGGGTGTTTTGAACTCGTGTGTCATATTGTTAATAAAATCTGTTTTTATTTCTGAAATTTGACGTTGTCGTATCAATTGTTTAATAGCACTGTAATAGGCTAAAATAATAATGGTTGTTAAAAACAAGGTCAAAACTCCCATACTCAAAACTGAAGAGAACACAAATTTTTGCTTTTTGGTAAAAGAAACTAACAACTCATATTTAAAGCTTCTATTTTCATCAATAAACAAAGGTACACTGTAAATATTTGGTGAGTTTTGTTCATAAACAAACTCTTCAGAAGCTACTTTTGTTGAAAGCCCTCTACTAAAAATTGCAAATTCAAAATCGAGATTCAAATCTCTGCTCTCCAATTGATGTTTTATCAATCTTTCAATTTCTTCAATACTTACTCTTTTGTGTATTGGTGTTTGCTTAGCAATGTCTTTAAATGTCTCCCTTAGTTGAAAATTTGATAAATCATCTAGGTTTCTGGTTGCTACTTCACTGTATTCTCTTTTAAATGAATTATCATCTATTCCCGGTTTGAAAATTGCTGAAAACTTTCTACTGGTAAATTTTCTGAAATTTATACTATCAATTCCCACATCAAGAAAATTTGAAGAAAGCTTAAAGTCTTCTTCTAATAGCCCGCTGGAATAAACAAATGTTTCATTTGTTAAGTTATCTGTATTTGTATAAACTATTTCTCTGAACGTTGAAGTATCTGGTTTGCCAATACTATCGGCTACTTCAGAATACAATCTAAAATAATAATCAAGCTCTTGTTTCTGTAAATCTGATGAAATAGCAATGAGCGATTGCCTTACATTATAATTGAATTGATCTTCCTTGTTTTCAAAAGAGTTTTTAATCCAATATACCTGAACAAAAATAATTCCTAATAAACAAAGACTCATAAAAAATATGAGAAGTAAAAAAAGTTTTTTGCTCATAGCTCAAAAGTAAGATTTTAACATTTAGCTATTTAATGGTTTAACCAAATGTTAACAAAAGGAATGCCATTATAAAAGTTATTCTAATAATTTGTGGTGGATGGATTCAACCTGAAGCTTTAATTCTTTAATTCCGTGATTATTTTCTATAACAAAATCTGCCAGTAATTCTTTTTTAGTATCCGTCCATTGATTTTTCATTCGCGCTTCAATTTCACTAACAGTGCTTTTATCTCTTTTTAAAACACGTTTAAGTCTCAAAATCTTTTTTGATTTTACTAAAATTGTTTTGTCACAAAGTTTATAACCTCCATTTTCAAACAGAATTGCGGCTTCTTTTATAACATAAGCGCCGTTTTGATTTTGAACCCATTCTGAAAAGTCTAAAGCTACAGCCGGATGGACAATTTCATTGAGTTGCTCAAGAAGAGTACGATCTTGAAAAACTTTTTTAGCTATATATTTTTTATTTAATTCATTATTGACAAAAGCTTCTTCGCCTAGTAAGTTTATGATTTTTAGTTTAATATCCTCTTGAAGCATTAGTTTTTTTGCTGCATCATCAGCAATATAAACAGCAACTCCCAGCTTACTGAACATTTTTGCCACAGTACTCTTACCGCTTCCAATACCTCCGGTTAGACCAATAATTTTCATTTGCTATTTTTTAATTTAAAACGAAAGGATTTTCTAAAATTAGTCAAAAAACAATTGAGGAAAACACTTTTTGGGATTTTCATTTAAAAGGTGAATGAAAAAAGTAGATTTTATAAATGCCAAACCATAACCAAAAAATTGGATAAACATAGCACAACTACTAAGTATCCCAATCCATAAACTTCTATTTTTTAAAGACGATTCTACAACTATTGCTAACGAGTAAAATAATAAAGGTATAATTGAAATCCATATTCCCATAAAAAGTAAAAAAACAGAAACACACGCATAAACAACAAACAAAAAAGGAAACCAATAACTCAATTTTGAAGACTCAGGGTGCCATTTTGATAAAATGGGTCTTACCAATCCAAATTTATTTACTTGATTGTAAAATTTACTCCACGAAATACGTCGTTTATGGTAGACAAATGCTTTTTCAATAAATCCGGTTTTAAATCCAAGTTTTAAAAGGCGTTGAGACAAATCAGGATCTTCACCCGGATGAATCTTTCCAAAACCACCAGACTTTTCAAAAGCTTCTTTTGATATCCCCATATTGAAACTTCTGGGTTCAAATTGTTGAACAGCTTTTTTACTCCCCCTTATGCCTCCAGTTGTTAAAAAAGAAGTCATTGCATAATTGATTGCTTTTTGTAAAGGAGTAAAACTTTCATGAGCTGAATCCGGACCACCAAAACAATCCAAAAATTGAATGGTTAGTGCTTTGTCAACTTCCATCAAATAATCTGGTGGCAATAAACAATCTGAATCAAGTATAATAAAATAGTTTCCAATTGCTTTTTGCATCCCATAATTTCTGGAATCTCCTGGACCGGTATTTCGTTTAAAAAAATATTTTATGTTTAGTTTGTTTTGAAAACCAAAAGCAATCTCCTTTGATTTTATAGTTGAACCATCCTCAACAATCACAACCTCAAACGCTATATTAGAGTTTAACTTTGAAAAGCTATCCAAAAGTTCCTGAATTTCTTGAGGTCTGTTAAAAACAGGGATAATAAAAGAATACGTTCTTTGCATACGCAAATATAAAGAACAAAAAAAAACCATCCGCCTTGGGCGGATGGTTTATACTATAATTTAATGAAAATTACTTTTTAATCACCTGATAAGAGGCGGTTACGCCTTCAGCAGTCACTTTCATTATGTA
>DAINOA010000111.1:0-6201 GCA_036735625.1 Planktosalinus sp.
AAATGGTGATGGAAACAGTAGCCCAAAAAGGAAAACCGGCGGCATCAAAAATTAAGGTCTGAAATACGACAGCAACCAGATAAAGTCTAAAGCTGGAACCAATTAATCTTGAAAGTAAAAAAAAGGAAGCACCGGTTTTGTAGGATACATTGCCAAACCTGCCTTCAAGATAGGTGTAAATTGACGTGAGGTTGAGCCTGTAATACAATGGGAGCAAAACCAACCCAACAACCAGGTAGCCCAAAATATAACCCAAAACGACCTGGTAATAGCCAAACTGCGAAGCTTCAACCCAACCCGGTACCGAAATAAAAGTAACCCCACTCAAGGAGGCACCAATCATCCCAAAAGCAACCAGATACCAAGGCGATTTTTTTCCGGCTTTAAAAAAATCGGCATTGCTTCCTCCTTTGTTTGTGAAATGAGAGATTAATAGTAAGGTGCCAAAATAACCAAGAATCAGAAAAATGATGTGAGAGGGCTGCATGATTTGCTTTCAGATTTAAGGCATAAAAGTACAAATAATGTTCACTTATGAGAATTATTTTTTTATTTTTGGTCAAAACTTTATGCTATGAAAATTTTATCAAAATTCTGCTTCCTTACAATTATTCTTTTCATCTTTTCAATTGAAATACATTCACAACCAGACTATTTGTTGATGATTGATAAAGGCACCCACAAAGTTGAGGATGTGCAACAAGCTGCGGAAGCTTATTTTCAAGACAAACCTCAAGGGAGAGGCTCTGGCTATAAGCAATATAAAAGATGGGAATATATGGCTCTTAGAATGATGGATGAGCAAGGGTATCTAAAATCTTCAGAGTTTTATATCAATGAATTGAATCAATTTAATGCAGCATTAAATTCAAATGCAAATAATAGAGCTGCACTCAATGACAATTGGGAAGAAATGGGACCTGTAAACTGGAATGCTACTTCCGGGTGGAATCCCGGCGTAGGAAGAATCACCGGATTTTCAATTGATGAGACAGATGAAGACCACATCATTGTGGGAGCAGAAACAGGTGGTGTATGGAAAACAATTGACGGAGGTCAAAACTGGGAACCACTACTTGATTATTATTCTAATATGTTTGTTTACGCAACGGCTATGGATCCCGGTAATTCAAATGTGTATTTTTTTGGCTCTTCAAATGGAAGAATTTATAAATCTATAGATGCAGGTGCTACTTGGAATCAAATAGGCACGGCTGGAAATTCTTTAATTAATAAAATACTCATCCACCCAACAAACAATAACTTGATGTTTGCCAGCTCTCAAAACTCAGGAATCTATCGTTCAACAGATGAAGGAGCCTCTTGGACAAGCATCGTATCAGACAATCGTGGATATGATATTGAGTTCAAGCCGGGGGATTTAAATACCGTTTATGCATCAGGAAATTCATTTCACAAATCAACAGACGGTGGTGCCACTTTTACAACTATTACCGGTTTTGATGATACCGGTGCAAAAATGATTGGAGTCTCTGCAGATAATCCAAACATAGTATATGTTCTTGAAGCAAACAACCCTATTTTCAATGCGTTTTATTCCTCAACAAACAGCGGTGATACATTTACTAAATTAAATCATACAGGAATCAATTATTTTGGATATAGTCTTATTGGAGATGATAATCTGGGACAAGCACCCCGAGATATGGATATTGATGTGAATCCAAATAATGCAAATGAAGTTCATATTGCAGGTATTCATACCTGGAGATCACTCAATGGAGGTGTTTCATTTGTGCCAACATCTCACTGGGTTCCCGGTACTGCTGCGGCAAATAACATTGGTTACAACCATGCAGATGTTGATATCATACAATTTTATGGTTCAACGCTCTATACCGGCACAGACGGAGGTATTTTTAAAGCAACAAATACTACAAACCTCAATAGTAATTACTACACAGATATTACTGAAGGGCTTGGAATTCGCCAGTTTTACAAAATAGGTATTTCTCAAACAGACCCAGTAATAGTCTCAGGAGGTTCTCAAGATAATGGAACTTCTTTTTACACAGTTTCTGAAGGTTGGAGAGACTGGCTGGGAGCTGATGGTATGGAAACCTTTATTGACAAAAACAATCAAAACACTATGTATGGAACAACTCAATTTGGGCAACTATACAGAAGTACAACAGGTGGGCTATCATACAATGGGCTCAGCGAACCCGGTCCCGGTCAAGGTAATTGGGTAACTCCTTTTGAGCAGGACCCTATTGCAAATAATACTATTTATGTGGGGTACAATCAGGTTTTTAAATCTGTTAATTCCGGCGCAAGCTGGACTGCTATCTCTCAGGTTTTTGCAGGAAATCTGGACCATCTCAAAATAGCACCCTCAAATAATAATGTAATGTATGCTTCAAGAGGAGGGCAACTATTTAAAACAACAACAGGCGGTGGTACCTGGCAACAACTTTCAGGTTTTGGGGGTGTTGTAAATTCAATTGCTGTTCATCCCACTAACCCCGATAAAATAGCCTTAGCTACATCCAGCGGACTAAAAGTATTTGTTTCAGATGACGGAGGGCAAACTTGGCAAGGAGTAAATGCCGGCTTACCAAACTTTCAAGCATTGGCAGTTGTATGGCAGGATAACGGGCTTGACGGCCTTTATTTAGGAATGAATTATGGTATTTATTATATTGATAACACCTTTACAGAGTGGCAAGTATTCAATAACAACTTGCCAAATGTGATAATTAATGAGCTTGAAATAAACTATGCTGAGGATAAAATCTATGCAGCCACATATGGTAGAGGCCTTTGGGTTTCTCCTGTTTATGATGGTACATTGAGCATTGATAACAACAATTTATTCAATTCATTATCAGTTTATCCGGTACCTGCAGAAGATATTCTCAATGTAAAATGGAATGAAAATTACATTTCAGATTTAAGGCTGTTTGACAGCTCTGGAAAATTAATTTATTTTGAAAAAGAAAAATCTTTAAATAGCCCTCATCAAATAGATATATCAAATTTTAGTACCGGGATTTATTATTTGAGAATAAATAATGAAAAAGGGGTTGCAACTAAAAAAGTAACAATCAAGTAGCTTATTGCTTATGGACTTTTCTTCCAAATTGCTTGAAAATGCTGTTCATGAAATAGCGCAATTACCGGGCATTGGAAAACGCACTGCTTTGAGACTCGCGCTACATTTACTGAGGGAACCATCAAACAAAACGGAATCGCTTTCAAAGGCATTGATTGAGATGCGTAGCGAAATAAAATTCTGTAAAAATTGCCATAATATATCAGATGTTGATCTTTGCGAAATATGTAGTAATGCATCTCGCTACGGTGAAATTGTTTGTGTTGTTGAAGATATAAGAGATGTATTAGCCATTGAAAACACCAGCCAATACAGAGGTCATTACCACGTTTTAGGCGGAAAAATATCACCTATGGACGGCATTGGCCCAAATGATTTAACCATTCATTCACTCGTTGAAAAAGTCAAATCTGGTTCTGTAAAAGAAATTATTTTCGCTTTAAGCTCCACTATGGAAGGTGATACTACCAATTTTTATATCTTCAAACAAATTGAATCTTTCAATATAATCACCACAACCATTGCAAGAGGAATTGCAGTGGGGGATGAGTTAGAGTATGCAGATGAAATTACACTGGGCAGAAGCATTTTAAACAGAATCCCATTTGAAAATTCCTTAAAAATTTAAATAGAAGATGCTTTAAACATCCTGAATGAAACTATCTGTCATAATTCTCAATTACAATGTGTCTTATTTTTTAAGACAATGCATCCTCAGTGTTCAGGAAGCTTTGGCGGGAATCGAGTCAGAAATCATTATCATTGACAACAACTCTCAAGACGATAGTTGTAAGATGGTCAAAAAACATTTTCCCAATTTAAAACTCATTGAAAACAAAGAAAATGTTGGGTTTAGTAAAGCAAACAATCAGGGTGTAGCAATCGCAAAAGGCGAGTATGTTTGTATTTTAAATCCCGATACCGCTGTAGCGAAAGAAACCTTTAAAAATGTACTTCTTTTTACAGAAACCAAAACAAACCTTGGCGCAGTGGGCGTTAGACTCATTGATGGTACCGGAAACTTCCTCCCTGAAAGCAAACGCAATATTCCAACACCACAAGTAGCGTTTTACAAAATATTTGGATTCAAATCAAAAAAACAAAGTTACTATGCAACTCACCTGGCTGAAGAAGAAACCGGAGAAGTAGATGTACTTGTTGGAGCTTTTATGCTATTAAAAACAAGTGTTTACAGAGAGGTAAACGGTTTTGATGAAGACTATTTTATGTATGGAGAAGATATCGATTTGTCTTATAAATTGCTAAAGGCAAATTATAAAAATTATTATTTAGGAACTGAGACGGTGCTTCATTACAAAGGTGAAAGTACTACAAAAGATGGAGCTTATTTGAAACGGTTTTATGGGGCTATGCATCTTTTTTATAAAAAACATTTTAAATCCAACAGCATTTTTAAAACCCTCGTTTTTACAGGAGTTTCGGTAGCTAGATTTTTAAGTATATTTAGAATGAATAGACCTCAAAACAGACCTCAAAACATTAAAAATTACTTTTTGTTAAGTGATAATATAAGTTTTTTAAGAAAATTAAGTGATGCAACACAAATTGAATTCAAATCACTTTCAAAAAGTGCCGCATCAGATGATAAATATTTTAATTCTCACTTTGTCTTTGATGCCAATTATATTTCCTATGAAAAAATATTCAAAATAATGGAGGATCACAAAAACAAAGAAAATTTCTTCAGGATACGGCCGGTAAACACAGATTATGTTGTTGGAAGCGACAGCAGCCACAGTAAAGGAGAAGTTTTTGACTTTTCAAAGGAATTTTCCTAGCACTATTTAATCCATCAAATCAGAATAAATCCTAAAAACCTCTTTGAAGGATAAAAAAATAATTAATTTTGCAGTCGCATAATCAAACGGACTTTCTTTAAAAACTATGGCAAAATTTGAATTAAAACTTCCCAAGATGGGAGAAAGCGTCGCAGAAGCAACTATTACAAACTGGCTTAAAAATGTGGGTGACACCATTGAAGTAGATGAAGCAGTCCTTGAAATAGCAACAGACAAAGTAGATTCTGAAGTGCCCAGTGAAGTAAATGGAGTTTTAGCCGAAATTCTTTTTCAAGTTGATGATGTTGTTCAAGTGGGGCAAACAATTGCCGTGATTGAAACCTCTGGTGAAGGTTCAGAAACACCTGCAGGAAAAACTAAAGAAACCCCCATAGAAACTCCAGCACCGGAAGTTATAACAGCTGTTGAAGAAAGTGTAAACACAGCCAAAGAAACCACACAAACCCCAATTCAAAATACATCAGAGCGATTTTATTCGCCCTTAGTAAAAAGCATTGCCAAACAGGAAAATATCTCCCAATCTGAATTAGATGCCATTCCCGGGACAGGTAAAGAGGGAAGAGTTACCAAAAATGATATTCTCAGTTATCTTGAAAATAGAGGTGTTCAGGCTCAAGCAGAGCAAAAACAAACGCAACCTTCAGTGTCTCAGCAACCCGTTCAGAAAGTAGCTCCTGTTTCTATTAATGGAGGAGATGAAATCATAGAAATGACCCGAATGGGAAAAATCATCGCTCATCATATGGTTGAGAGTGTTCAAACCTCTGCACACGTTCAGTCATTTATAGAAGTTGATGTCACAAATATCTGGAACTGGAGAAATAAAATGAAAAATGAGTTTGCGAAGCGAGAAGGTGAAAACCTTACGTTTACACCCATTTTTATGGAAGCAGTTGCAAAAGCCATCAAAGACTTTCCAATGATTAATATCTCTGTTTCCGGAGATAAGATTATCAAACGAAAAAATATCAATTTGGGAATGGCCGCTGCACTTGCAGATGGGAACCTCATTGTTCCGGTTATAAAAAATGCAGATCAACTTAACCTTCTCGGAATGGCAAAAGCGGTTAATGACCTCGCTGAAAGAGCCAGGACCGGAAAATTAAAGCCGGACGACACTCAAGGCGGAACTTATACAGTAACAAATGTGGGAACCTTTGGAAGTATTATGGGAACACCCATAATTAACCAGCCACAGGTTGCTATATTGGCTTTAGGAGCTATTAGAAAAGTGCCTGCGGTTATTGAAACACCCGAAGGAGACTTCATTGGGATAAGACATAAAATGTTCCTGTCTCACTCTTA
>DAINOA010000112.1:0-6074 GCA_036735625.1 Planktosalinus sp.
TTTGACCCAGACAGCAGCTTAAGGTCATGGCACAAGTAGAACCCCTTTCTAGAAAGTACAATAGTAACTCATCACCGTCATCATCTTCACGTATTACCTTGATTGCCCCTGAGATAAGCAGTGGCATTGCAGTCACATAAGTGCCAATATCCATTAGTAATTCTCCTTCAGGAATTTCTTTATAGACGCCTGCCGAGTTGATTTCGTTAAGCAATTCCTCTTCAAAGAGGTGGCTAAAATTATCACGTAGGAGTTCGATCATTCGTTTATTTTCTGTTTTGTAGAAGTGTAAAAATACATAAAAAACAAAACTTCACTTCTTAAGTACCGGACTAATTGAAATCATTTTTTGAAAAGAGTGTAGTTTGAAATAAAAAAATCATTTATCATCAACTATGTTTCCCATTTGATATATTTATCAACCGAAAACGTTAGAGTTTGCATAACTTTTTGCAGGAATCAGTTTATTAAATTAATTTTACATTCATGACAAAAAATCTTAGAAAAATCGCGGTACTTACCAGTGGAGGTGACGCCCCGGGAATGAATGCCGCCATAAGAGCTGTGGTGCGTTCTTGTGCATATCACAATTTAGAATCTGTGGGTGTTTTCAGAGGCTATCAGGGCCTTGTGGAAGGCGACTTTAAAACACTCGATGCACGAAGTGTAAAAAACATTATCAATCGGGGAGGAACTATTTTAAAATCGGCTCGTTCTAAAGATTTTTTCCTCAAAGAAGGACGCCAAAAAGCTTTTGACCATTTAAAAGAACAGCAAATAGATGCATTAGTGGTCATTGGAGGAGACGGTTCATTTACCGGTGCGTCGATTTTTATCAATGAATTTGACTTTCCCATAGTTGGGCTTCCGGGCACTATTGATAATGATATTTCAGGAACAGACAACACCATAGGGTATGATACTGCCCTCAATACCGTTGTGGAAGCCATAGATAAGATAAGGGATACTGCCAACTCACACAATCGTTTGTTTTTAGTTGAGGTGATGGGTAGAGATGCCGGTCACATTGCTTTAAATGCAGGTATAGGAGCCGGAGCAGAAGAAATACTCATTCCGGAAGAGGATATGGGTAAAGACCGTCTCATTGAATCATTGCAACGAAGTAAAAAATCTGGTAAAACGTCCAGTATTATTGTTGTTTCTGAAGGAGATCAAATAGGAAAAAACATTTTTGAACTGGCCGAATTTATCAAAAGTAATCTTGAGGGCTATGATGTTAGAGTCACTGTTTTAGGGCATGTTCAAAGAGGAGGGTCTCCCAGTTGCTATGACCGTGTTTTGGCCAGCAGAATGGGCGTTGCCGCTGTTGATGCTTTAATAGAAGGAAAGCGTGATATTATGATTGGCGTTCAACACAATAAAATGGTGCAAGTGCCCTTTGAAGAGGCTATCAAGCATCAACAAAAAATAGATTTAGAGCTGCTAAGAGTAGCAGACATTACATCCATATAAATTAAAATAAATTATGATTAAAATTGGAATAAACGGCTTTGGCCGCATTGGCAGATTGGTTTTTAGAATAGCAGCACAACGTGAAGATGTTGAGGTGGTTGCTGTAAATGACTTATTGGATGTTGATCATCTCGCCTATCTTTTAAAATATGATTCTGTTCACGGCAAGTTTGACGGTGATGTTTCTACAAAAGACGGGCACCTTTTTGTAAACGGAAAAACTATAAGAGTCACCGCAGAGCGCGACCCTGAAAACTTAAAATGGGATGAAGTACAGGCTCATACCATTATAGAGTGCACCGGTTTCTTTACATTAAAGGCCGATGCTCAGAAACATATCAATGCCGGTGCTAAAAAAGTGGTTATTTCAGCCCCTTCAAAAGATGCCCCTATGTTTGTAATGGGTGTTAACCACAAAGAGGCTAAAGCAGAAGATGCCATTGTTTCTAATGCTTCTTGTACAACAAACTGTCTGGCGCCCATAGCTAAAATTATTCATGATGCTTTTGGAATTGAGGAAGGATTGATGACAACGGTACACGCAACTACCGCAACACAATTGACTGTTGACGGGCCTTCGCGAAAAGATTTCAGAGGTGGTAGAAGTGCGCTTCTCAATATAATTCCGGCTTCAACCGGAGCTGCAAAAGCAGTAACCAAAGTTATTCCTGCTCTGGAAGGAAAACTCACGGGAATGGCATTCAGGGTTCCCACAGCAAATGTGTCTGTAGTTGATTTGACCGTGCGCACTCAAAAAGGGGCTTCTTTTGACGAAGTGAAACGTGTTATCAAAGAAGCCGCAAATGGTGCTTACAAAGGGATGGTTGCTTATACAGATGAAGCCGTCGTCTCTCAGGATTTTGTGTCAGATGAGCACATTTGCACATTTGATGCCGACGCCAGTATTGCTCTTAATGATAATTTCTTTAAGTTAGTGGCGTGGTATGACAACGAGTATGGCTATTCGGCAAAACTTGTTGATCTGTCAGAATATGTTGCTAAATTGTAATTTATGACATTAATCGCAGACGGCGGTTCTACAAAATGTGACTGGGTCCTTTTGGATAGAGCCGGCAATCAGATTTTTAAAACCAGAACCTTAGGACTTAATCCATCGGTAGTTCCAGAGGAGGAATTGTTAAGCCGCATTAAAGAAAATACTGAATTAAGGGGTGTTTTTAATAAGGTTGAAGTACTGGATTTTTATGGAGCGGGATGTGGAACCGCAACACCAAGAGAAATTTTACACAAAATACTTGAGTCCTTATTTGTCAACGCTAAAGTGACAGTAGCCGAAGATATGGTTGCTGCAGCACTGGCTGTTACAGATAAACCCGGCATTGTTTGCATCTTTGGAACTGGCTCAAACAGCTGTTATTTTGACGGAAAAACCACCCGAACCAGTGTGGATTCCCTCGGCTATATTTTAATGGATGAAGCCAGTGGCAATTATTTTGGCAAACGCCTCATCAGGGATTACTTTTACAAAAAAATGCCTGCTCAAATCGCTTCCGATTTTGAAAAAAGATTTGACCTCACTCCGGATGTCATCAAAACCAATTTGTATAAAAAGCCAAATCCAAATACCTATTTGGCCTCTTTTGCTGAATTTATATTTACCAGAGAAGAAGTAAATGGTTATTTTTACAACCTAATAAGTGAAGGCGTACTCAAGTTTATTGAATACAAAATTCTTTGTTACAAAGAAGCACAACAGGTACCCATTCACTTTATAGGATCTATTGCCCATTTTTCCAAAGATATTATCAAGGACTGTCTAAACAGGTACAATTTGGAATTGGGTAATGTTGTTCAACGGCCCATTGGTGGTTTGATTGAATATTACAGAAAGAATAAACTAAATAATTCATGAGCTTTCCATCCATAAACCCTGTCAATACTCAAGCCTGGGCAATGCTACAAGCCCATTTTGATGCGGTGAAAGACCAGTCTATACAAACCTATTTTACTGAAGATGACAGCAGGGCAGCCCATTTTTCATTGGAATGGAACGACTTTTATCTTGATTATTCTAAAAACAGGGTGACTTCACAAACTATGCACTTATTGCAACAGCTTGCTGAAGAGATAAGGCTAAAAGATGCCATTGAGGCTCAATTTTCAGGAGAACATATCAATCACACGGAAGACAGAGCCGTGAGACATATTGCACTTAGAGATTTTGAAAACATGCCTAAAGAAGTCAAGCAGACACTTAAGAAAATGCGTGTTTTCTCAAAAAAGGTGATTGATAAAAGCTGGAAAGGGTACACCGGAAAACCCATCACAGACGTTGTCAATATTGGTATTGGAGGTAGTGATTTGGGTCCTGATATGGTCACAGAAGCCCTCAGTTTTTACAAGAATCATTTAAAAGTCCATTATATTTCAAATGTAGATGGCGACCATGTTCAGGAAACTTTAAAAAAACTCGATAGGGAGACCACCCTTTTTATCATTGTTTCAAAAACCTTTACTACTCAAGAAACCCTTACCAATGCTTCATCTGTTAGAAACTGGTTTTTACAGCAAGCAACCCTATTAGATATCGAATCTCATTTTGTTGCTGTTTCAACCAATCTTAAAGAAGTCCAAAACTTTGGAATTGCTCCTGAAAATATTTTCCCAATGTGGGACTGGGTGGGAGGTCGTTTTTCACTGTGGAGTGCCGTTGGGCTCTCCATTTGTTGTGCAGTGGGTTATTCAAATTTTGAAAAGCTTTTACAAGGTGCCCATCAAATGGATCTGCATTTTAAAAATGCGGCTTTTCAAGACAATATGCCTGTAGTGATGGCCTTGTTGACCATTTGGTATAACAATTTTTATCAATCAGAAACGGAAGCTATCGTTCCTTATTCGCAATACCTTTCCAAGTTTGTTCCTTATTTACAGCAAGCCATTATGGAAAGTAACGGGAAACAGGTTGACAGAAATCAAAACACTGTCAATTATCAAACCGGAACAATTATTTGGGGGAGTACAGGTACCAATGCACAACACGCTTTTTTTCAATTGTTGCACCAGGGCACAAAACTCATTCCGGTTGACTTTATCGCTTTCGCGAAAGCGTTGCATAAACAGGACCACCATCAGGATATTTTATTGGCCAATTGTTTTGCCCAATCTGAAGCCCTTTTAAACGGAACCATCGGTGAACAAATCGATATTCCTTTCAGACACTTTAGCGGAAACAGACCTTCAAACACACTTCTTGTAAAACAACTCACACCTGAAAATCTTGGAGCACTCATTGCTTTGTATGAACACAAGCTGTTTGTACAGGGAGTTGTTTGGAATATTTACAGTTATGATCAATGGGGTGTTGAACTGGGTAAAAAACTGGCAAAAGGAACGCTCGATTCTCTACAAGATAAAGAATCAAAAAAACTGCATCCTGCTACAGAGCGGTTGATAAAAAAGAGCAAGTACTAAAAACTTCTCACTCAAAGAAATTAACTTTTGCGTCAATTTTTATATCGACAAAGGGAAGTTCCTTTGAATTATTTTCTAGTCTTTTGATGAGTAATTCTGCTGCTTTTTCACCAATCATACTTGCATTTTGATCGATATAGTTCATTTTTGGGAACGTTAAAAGTGCGTTCTTATCATTTGAAAACCCAATCACGGTTACTTTTTTAGCTTTTCTGACGTTTTGAGTTAACAAACAATTTTGAAACATTATTCCCGAGCTATTGTCTGCGGCAATGACTGCATCTACAGGGTTTTTATGAATCCAATCAACTAATCTTTTATGCATAGCTCCTCTACTTTCCATACTAAGTTCGAGCGGCTTTCCTTTATTTATTGAGAATTCAGTCATTGCTTTTAAATAACCCCTCTTTCTCTCCTTACCTAATGTAAGGTTGTCAATAGAGCTCAAAAATGCAATTTTTTTATTTCCTTTTTCAATGAGTTGTTTTGTGACTTGATATGTGATTTTTTGATCATCTACTCCCACTTTGTCACAGTTTATTTGGTCTGATAAACGGTCAAACAATACCAGTTTTTGTGGGTCAATATTATTTATAATGTGTGTAATATCACCCGTTTTAAGAGTTTGAGCAGCCAGTGATATTAAAAATCCATCCACACTTCCACTTTTTAAAAGCCTCACTTTTTCAGCTTCCTTTTTTGTCATTTCATTGCTTATACAAACCAGCGTGTCATATCCTTTTTTGGAGCATTGTTTTTCAATTCCAAAAAGGACTTCTGCGAAAAATGAATTTAGAATATCCGGAATGATGACTCCAATGGTTTTTGATTTTTTATTTCGCAAACCGGCACCCATTTTATTGGGTTGATAGTTCATTGCTTCAGCAAGTTCTCTTACTCTGATTTTAGTGCTTTCAGAAATATCATCAGCATCATTCAGTGCTTTTGATACTGTTGAAATTGATACACCTAAGAGTTTTGCTAATTCTTTTAATGAACTCATTTTTATATTATTACAAAAAAAGCCTCAACAGTAAACCATTGAGGCTTAAAATAATTAAACCAAATAAAAAAAATTACTTTACTTTTTAATCACCTGATAAGAAGCTGTCAAGCCTTCAGCAGTCACTTTCATTATGTAAGTGCCTGTTGCCAGGTTTGATACATTC
>DAINOA010000113.1:0-5972 GCA_036735625.1 Planktosalinus sp.
GCCTTGCCCACTGCGGTTCTGTATGCTGATACTATGTATGCTGTTTTCATATTTTATAGTATTAAGATGGGAGTATTAAGTATTAAGAATTTTACTCCAACTTTATTTGTTATTGTTTTTTAATGTTTTTTGAAAAGAGAAATTCATGTTTGAAACTTCTACTAATTGGTTGATTATTGGTTGTACAACTTCTTCGTTAACTAGTTTTAATCTTTTGGCAAGTATTAACTGTGTTATTAATTCAAAAGTAGAGCCGTTAGCAATCCCGAGAAATTGAACAAATTCTTTATTGGAATTTCTACCGGAACCTTCTGCTATATTTGAAGGAATTGATACTGCACATTTTTTTACCTGATGAATTAGATTGAACTTTTCATCTTTTGGTAAAAGCAAGGAAATTTCATAAACTTCAACAGCAATATCCATTGCCTTTTGCCATATTTTTAGCTTTTCGAAATTGTGCATTTTTTATAGTATTAAGAATGGAGTATTAAGTATTAAGACTTTCATTCTAATTTTATTTTTAAGTTAAATATTCATTTTGAAAGATTAATAACTGTTTTTATATTTTTTTGCTTTATTTGCCGTCTTAATACTTCCGTCTTAATACTTAATACTAATTCCTCAAAGGTTTCCCCGTCTTCAACATATGCTGAATTCTTTCCAGCGTTTTTCTTTCAGTACAAAGCGAAAGGAAAGCTTCGCGTTCCAGTCCAAGCAGGTATTGCTCACTCACATAGCTGGCTTCACTTAAGTCACCACCGGCCATAACAAAGGCGAGTTTGTCGGCGATTTTTCGGTCGTGCTCGCTGATGTATTTTCCGGCTACCATTTGGTCTGTCCCAACTAAGAACATTCCCAGGGCTTGTTTTCCAAGGACTTTGATATCTGTGCGCTCGATGGGTCTTGTATAACCTGCTTCTGCTAAGAGCAACGCATGCTTTTTTGCTTCAGCGAGTTGACGGTCTTTATTGACCACCACAACATCTTTTCCTTTTTGAAGGATACCTAAATCATATGCTTCATAAGCTGATGTCGCTACCTTTGCCATACCAATGGTAAGGAAGTATTCCTGTAGTACATTCAATTCAACATCGTTTTCACGGAAGGTGTCTGAAGCTCTTAGAGTCATTTCTTTAGAGCCGGCGCCACCGGGAATTACTCCTACACCAAATTCCACCAAACCAATGTAGGTTTCGGCGGCAGCTACAACTTTGTCTGCGTGCATGCTCATTTCACAGGCACCGCCCAAAGCCATACCGTGAGGAGCTACTATAACAGGGATAGAGGAGTAGCGCACCCGCATAATAGTGTCCTGAAAATATTTGATAGCCATATTGAGCTCGTCATATTCCTGCTCCACTGCCATCATAAAAATCATTCCAATGTTGGCTCCAACAGAGAAATTGGCGGCTTGATTGCCTATGACGAGTCCATCGTATTCTTTTTCGGCCAGGTCAATGGCTTTATTGATTCCGGCAAGGACGCCTTCACCAATCGTATTCATCTTGCTTTGGAATTCTAAATTGATGATACCGTCACCCAAATCCTGAATGATAGCTTCCTTATTGCTCCATACTTTTTTGCTTTCGCGGATGTTGTTCAATATAATAAATGCATCCTGTCCGGGTATTTTGGTTTGCTGTTTTTTCGGAATGTCATAAAAGTAGGTAGCTCCTTCTTTAACAGAATAAAATGATTTATTTCCGGAAGCCAGCATTTCATTCACCCAGTTTGCTGCTTTAAGTCCTTCAGATTTGATAAGTTCGAGTCCTTTTTCCACACCTATGGAATCCCAAATTTCAAATGGGCCGTTTTCCCAGCCAAAACCGGCTTTCATGGCGTCGTCTATTTTGTAGAGTTCGTCAGAGATCTCGGGAATACGGTTAGAGACATAAGCAAACATCCCTGCAAAATTCTTGCGGTAGAAATCGCCGGCTTTGTCATCTCCATTCACCAGTACAGGAAATCGGTCAATGGGTTTATCGATTGTTTTGGTTTTTTCGAGGGTAGCAAAGTTTGCTTTTTTGGTTGCTTTATATTCAAAAGTATTCAAGTCTAGCTCAAGTATTTCCTTTCCTTCTTTTTTATAAAACCCTTGTCCGGTTTTGCTTCCCAGCCAGTTGTTTTCAACCATTTTGGAAATAAAATCGGGAAGTTTAAAGAGGTCGTGGGCTTCGTCGTTTTTGCAGTTATCGTAAATTCCGTTTGCCACATGTACCAATGTATCCAATCCAACTACATCCACTGTTCTGAAAGTAGCTGATTTGGGACGCCCAATAACCGGCCCGGTGAGTTTATCAACTTCAGTCACGGTGAGTCCCATTTCTTTTACCTGATGGAACAGGCTTTGGATACCGAATATACCGATACGGTTTCCTATAAAGGCGGGGGTGTCTTTAGCAAGCACTGAAGTTTTACCTAGGAATTTTTCACCATATTCATTAAGGAAGTCCAGCACTTCTTGAGAGGTATCTGGTCCGGGAATGATTTCAAAGAGTTTCAGATAGCGCGGCGGATTGAAGAAGTGTGTTCCACAGAAGTGCTTTTTGAAATCGTCACTGCGCCCTTCATTCATAAATTTGATTGGAATTCCCGAAGTATTTGAAGTGATGAGTGTTCCCGGTGTGCGATGTTTTTCGAGATTGTCAAAAACTTGCTTTTTGATGTCCAGTCGCTCAATAACTACTTCGATTATCCAGTCCACATCTTTTACTTTGGCGATGTCGTCTTCCAGGTTACCGGTGGTAATGCGATTAGCAAAACTACTGTGATAAACCGGTGAGGGTTTTGATTTGATGGAGTTTTGCAGAGAGTCGTTTACTATGCGGTTGCGAACCACTTTGTCTTCTAGAGTGAGACCTTTTGCCTTTTCCTGATCATTGAGTTCTCGCGGAACGATGTCGAGCAGGAGCACTTTTACGCCAATGTTGGCAAAATGCAGTGCAATTCCACTTCCCATAATTCCGGAGCCGATGACGGCTACTTTGTTAATTCTACGTTTCATAATGCTGTAAGTCCCCTCAAAATCATCCAAAAATGGAAGAATATTATGGAAGGGTATTTTTAAAAGTTATTATTATATATTTTTTTATTTGAAATCAAATCGTTGATGATATCTGTAACTTCAAAAAAGTTGTTCAGTTTGTCTTCTGAAATTTTGTTTTTTATGGCTTCATTAAACTGTAATACCCGGTCTTTTGAATACTCTCTTTTTTCTTTTCCGAAATCGGTGAGGTAGATAAGAACTCCTCTACCATCATCAGGGTTGGGTTTTCTAATGATTAAACCACGCTCTTCCATCGATTTTAGGGTTCGGGAAAGACTAGTGGCCTCCATTCCCATTCGGGGGCCTAAGGATGTTGAAGGCGTACCTTCTTCCGGGTCAATACTTAAAAGAGCAAAACCGGTAGCCATTGTGCTTTCAAATTTAGCTGCTTCCTCATTGTACATTCTAGTGACTGCTTGCCATGTTGTTCTTAAGACGTAATCTATTGTTTTTTCTTTCATCCTCTCCCAACCCCTCCGAAGGAGGGGAGTGTTAATTAGATTATTTTTTTTCTGGATTGTAAATATACAAAAAAATACTATGCACGCATAATAAATTTATAAAAAAATGTAATTAATAAAAAACTCCTCACGATGGAGGAGTTTGATATTAAAAAAATAATGTTTGATTTAACCTAGTTTACCGTTAATGGCTCCTATTATAGCTCCAATAATTGCTGTTGATACTATTGTTACAACTGTGTCTAGTGCTGCTATTTCATAAGTTGCTTCAGGCATCATTGCCAAACTAAAAAAATTAAAAAACAGACCGATAAAGAGTCCGATAACTGCACCGGCACTTGCACCAGTTGCTGCTGTACTGATTTGCGCCCATTTTGTATATAAATATGCTATGAACAAACCATAAGTTAAACATCCTAAAAGAATAAAAATCATTGTGTTAGAAGTCATTTCTGGCTGGGGAAAGAAATTTTTGAGAAGGATTCCATAAAACAACCATCCAAGAAGGTAATAAACAATACCTCCTACAATACCGGAAACTAAGAAATTTTTTGTTTTCATTTTTTTGGCTTTTATTAGTTAGTTACCAATAAAAGTATAAAAAAGTTGTGAATAAACTTTTATTTTGCTTAAAAATCTAACTAAATAAAAATATGCTTCAATGTTTACAGGCTATTTAAGAGATTTTAAAATCTATGATATTTATAAAATTAATTATAAATTTTGTCATACAAATCTTTATATCTTTCTTTCACTACTCTGCGTTTTAATTTCATAGTGGGCGTGAGGTGCCCGGCATCTATACTCCAAAGTTCAGGGGTGAGTTCAAACTTTTTAATTTTTTCCCACTGCCCGAAACGCTCATTGTAGTGGTCAATTTCTTCCTGAATGCGGTCGATGACTTTTTCATTGCTGCACAAGTCTTCAAGGCTGTTTCCAATATTTATATTTTTACGTTTTGCCCATTCTTTCACAAAATCAAAACTGGGTTGAATAAATGCAGCAGGCATTTTTTCGCCGTCACCTATTACCATAATTTGTTCAATAAACAGGGATTGTTTCATTGCATTTTCGAGTAATTGAGGGGCAATGTATTTTCCTCCACTGGTTTTGAACATTTCTTTTTTGCGGTCGGTAATTTTAATAAAGCCGTCATTATCAATTTCACCAATGTCTCCGGTGTGGAAATAGTCGCCGCTCATTACTTCGGCAGTTTTTTCGGGTTCTTTATAATAGCCCATCATTACATTGGGGCCTTTGCAGAGAATTTCGCCGTCTTCGGCAATTTTGACTTCTACATTTGGGATTACTTTTCCAACGGTTCCAATCCTGAATAAACCATTTCGCTGGTCGTTTACTGAAATTACTGGTGAGGTTTCAGTTAACCCATATCCTTCCATAACCGGTATTCCGGCTGCAGCAAAAACTCTTGCCAATCTGGGTTGCAGAGCGGCACTTCCTGACACCATAACATCCAGATTACCTCCCAGAGCTTCTTTCCATTTACTGAAAATTAGTTTACGGGCAATTTTTAGTCGAAATTCATACCACCAGCCGTTGGCGCCATAGGGTTCATATTTTAAGCCCAATTCAACTGCCCAAAAGAAAAGGTTTTTTTTAACGCCCGTTAACTCTGTTCCTTTTGCATAAATCTTATCATACACTTTTTCGAGTAATCGCGGGACGACAGACATGACATTAGGGTGCACTTCTTTAAGGTTATCACTAATTTTTTCAATAGATTCTGCAAAATAGATAGTTATGGAATGGTATTGATAAATATAAAGTATGACGCGTTCAAAAATGTGGCAAACAGGCAGAAAACTCATTGCTCTGGCATTGCCTTCGGGAACCGGAATTCGGGGAGCACTGTCCAAAACATTTGAAACGATGTTGTGGTGTGAAAGCATAACACCTTTGGGTTTTCCTGTGGTACCTGATGTATATATAATTGTTGCAAGTTCCATCGGGTGAACGGCATTTTTTCTTGCTTCTACTTCTTCCTGATTGGAATTATCACTTCCTAAATCCAAAACATCTGCCCAGTTTTTAGCTCCGTTAATATTGTCAAAAGTGTAAACTTCTTTGAGTGAGGGAACGTTGCTTTTGATGGCCATCACTTTGTCATAGACTTCTTTATCTGAAACAAAACAATACTTAGACTCTGAGTGATTGAGAATGTATTCATAATCTTCTGAACTAATCGTGGGGTAAATGGGCACAGTTTGTGCACCGGTTTGCAAAGCGCCAATGTCCATTATACACCACTCTGTGCGGTTGTTTGTGGAAATAAGTGCAATTTTATCATTTTTATTTACCCCTAAACGCATCAAACCACGTGAAATGGCATTGCCTTTATTTATAAATTCTTGAGTTGAAGTTTTTACCCACTCATCACCATATTTGGTGACTAAACAATCGGGGAGGTTGTTTTTTGAAAGTTGGTAATAGGGGAATTCAAA
>DAINOA010000114.1:0-5970 GCA_036735625.1 Planktosalinus sp.
CGCTAAAGACAGCATTTTTGTTTTTGTAGAAACCACCATCGACGTCAATACCTTTCCTAATAACTTACAGTTTTTATACACAGACGCCATCGAGTTTGACAGCGGAAGCAATCAACAAAATGTCGAGTTGGTTACCCTGGTGCAGGATGCCGTTTTTCTCTTTCCGGAACGCTTTGGTGATGGCACCACCGAAACCTTGAATCTGGGTATGGACGCAGAAGGAAATGACGTTCTCATCGAAGGTTTTTTCCTGGATGATGACGAATTGAACTTTACCAATGAAAAACCGTATGTAATCTATGGGTATGCTGCAGTGCCACCCACCAAAACCCTCACCGTTGATGCCGGTGCACGGGTTCATTTTCACGAAAACAGCGTATTGCTAATTGCCAATCAAGCCACTATAAAAGCAAACGGTGCATTGAGTGCAGACCCGGAATTACTAGAAAACGAAATTATCTTTCAAGGCGACCGTCTGGAGCCTGCCTTTGAGGATATTCCCGGTCAATGGGGAACCATCTGGCTTACCGCCGGAAGCACCGCACACGAATTTAATTATACAACCATCAAAAACGCTGTTGTGGGAATTCTCATGGATAGCAATGATGGGTCAAACAATCCTACCTTAAGCCTTAAAAACATCCAAATATACAACAGCGGCAACGTGGGACTACTCGCCCGCACAGGCAATGTGGATGGTGAAAACATGGTGATTACAAACAGCGGACAGGCTTCACTGGTTTTGTCCCTTGGCGGAACGTACAATTTCAGGCACTCCACATTTGGGAATTACTGGAACCGGAGTTTTAGAAACTTCCCGGCAGTTGTAATTGACAATTCGCTTCAGGTGAGCGAAACTGAAATCCTGGTAGCAGACTTGATAGAAGCAAATTTTAGTAATTGCATCATTTATGGCAGCGAAGGACGTGAATTTTTCCTGAATGCCGAGCCCGAAGCTGCGTTTAACTTCAATTTCAGCAATAGTTTGCTGCGGTTTGAAGACCCGCAAGGGCAGTTTGCCGGCAACCCATTGTTTGATTTTTCAAATACTGCCTTTTATACCAACTGTGTTTTCAATGCGGATCCTGTATTTTTTAATACACAACTCAACCAACTTTTTATAAGCAATGAATCTGCTGCAAACGGTATAGGAAATCCGGCGACATCACAACAGGTTCCTTTTGATTTATTAGGCACACCCCGAGGAAATCCTTCAGATGCCGGGGCTTATGAAAGTGTTGTTTTTCCGGAAGATTAGATACCAAGTGTACTATAAAAAAAGCCACATTATGTGGCTTTTTTTTATTTACCAATCTGATTTCAAATCACAAACAACGGCTTGTTATTCATAAGTTTTATAACTTTTACACCAACTTGTTTCAATCTTACTTCGTCCTCAAAATGCGTGATTGCCTCGTCCATCAAATCAACGATTAATTTCATATCGGCTTCTTTCAAACCGCGTGTGGTTACTGCAGGTGTACCAATTCTTATTCCCGAAGTTACAAAAGGGGATTTGTCATCAAAAGGCACCATATTTTTATTAACGGTTATATTTGCCTTGCCCAATGCTTCTTCAGCTTGCTTGCCCGAAAGGTTTTTATTGCGCAGGTCAATAAGCATCATATGATTATCTGTCCCGCCCGAAATCACTTTATAGCCCTTGGCAACAAAGGCATCTGCCATCACTTTGGCGTTCTTTTTTACCTGAACCATATAATGTAAAAAGTCATCAGTCAATGCTTCTCCAAAAGCCACTGCTTTCGCTGCAATAATGTGTTCTAAGGGTCCACCTTGATTACCGGGAAAGATTCCGCTATCCAAAAGGGATGACATTTTTCTGAGGCTGCCGTCTTTCAATTTGATTCCAAAGGGATTGTCAAAGTCTTTACCCATCACAATAATCCCGCCACGGGGTCCGCGCAGGGTTTTATGGGTGGTACTTGTACAAACGTGGCAATAAGGCACAGGGTCAGAAAGGATTCCTTTGGCGATTAAGCCGGCGGGATGTGCCATATCAGCTAAAAGGATGGCATTTACCTTATCAGCGATTTCGCGAAAGCGTTTGTAATCAATTTCACGTGAGTAAGCCGAAGCACCGGCTATAATCATTTTGGGTTTTTCGCGTAAAGCGATTTCTTCAATTTTATCATAATTCAACATCCCGGTTTCTTCCTCCACTCCATAAAAAACGGGATTGTATAACTTGCCTGAAAAATTTACGGGCGAGCCGTGAGTCAAATGACCTCCGTGTGACAAATCAAAGCCAAGAAATGTATCTCCCGGTTTCAAACATACAGAAAAAACAGCTGTGTTTGCCTGCGAACCGGAATGTGGCTGAACGTTTACATACTCGGCTCCAAAGAGTTCTTTGGCTCTGTCAATTGCAAGTTGTTCCACTTGATCGACAATTTCACAGCCTCCATAATAGCGTTTTCCGGGGTAGCCCTCAGCATATTTATTGGTGAGTACAGAACCCGCCGCAGCGAGCACCGCCTCACTCACAAAATTCTCTGAGGCAATGAGTTCAAGACCGTTTTTTTGCCTTTTTTCTTCGGCTTTAATGAGGTCAAATAATTCTGTGTCTTTGTGCATCGTTTATTTTTTGTTAAATCTGAATCAAAAATAAGAATATCATTCGGTTCCTATTCATAAAATTATATATTTGAATAGAAATTTTTTAACACAAACAAAAAACGAAACTATGCCTATTACAGCAAACGATCCCAATAGAAAATCCTGGTTGCCTGTTGATAAAGACTCCGATTTTCCCATACAAAATATACCCTTTGGCGTTTTTTTAACCCGTGATGATATCATAACCGTGGGAACACGCATTGGTGATTTTGCCATCGACCTTGGGGCACTGCATCAGTTAGGTTATTTTAATGGAATTGAATTGACTGATGATATTTTCCTTCAAGACACTTTAAACGATTTTATTTCTGACGGAAAAAAAACCTGGCGACTGGTGCGCAACCGCATTGCTGATATTTTTGACGAAAAAAACACAGCCCTCAAAGACAATGTAGCACATTATGACCGTGTTATCTTCACGATGGACGAGATTGAAATGCAACTCCCTGTTCAAGTGGGTGATTATACAGACTTTTATTCCAGTAAAGAACACGCCACCAATGTGGGAAAGATGTTTAGAGACCCAGACAATGCGCTGTTGCCCAACTGGCTCCACATCCCGGTGGGCTATCACGGCAGGAGTTCCTCCATCATTCCCAGTGGTATCAATGTGCACAGACCCAATGGTCAAACACTTCCTGAAGGAGCAGACAAACCGGTATTTGGTCCTTCAAAACTGGTTGATTTTGAATTGGAAATGGCCTTTATAACTACAGATGCCAACGATCTGGGTGAACCAATCCCTATTGCTGAAGCAGAGGATTATATTTTCGGTCTGGTACTATTTAATGACTGGAGTGCACGCGATATGCAAAAATGGGAGTATGTGCCTTTAGGACCGTTTTTGGCAAAGAGTTTTGCGTCGACCATTTCTCCCTGGATTGTAACGATGGATGCGTTACATCCGTTTAAAGTGGAAAGCCCCAAACAGGAAGTAGAGCCTCTGCCTTATTTGCGCTCCAAAGGGAAAAAGAGTTATGACATCAAGCTGGAGGCCTATATCACCCCCGAAAATGGCACGCCAAACTGTATTACAAAATCAAACTTTAAATATATGTACTGGAATATGAGTCAGCAATTGGCGCATCACACCAGTAACGGCTGCCCAGTAAAAAGTGGTGATATGATGGGAAGCGGAACTATTTCGGGTCCCACACCCGATTCGTATGGATCCATGCTTGAGCTCACTTGGCGCGGTGAAAAACCATTTAAATTAAACGACGGCACCGAACGCAAATTCATCAATGACAATGACACTGTTACTTTGAGAGGCTATTGCCAAAACAGTGAAGTGCGTATTGGTTTTGGAGAATGTTCGACCAAAATATTACCGGCGTTGGAAATGTAAAAAAGCACCAAACCCGTCTGCCGGACGGGCAGGTTCCAAAGGAGTATTAAGTATCAAGTACAAAGTATTAAGACTTTTTCCAATTAACTATAACCAATAACGACTATTAGCTATTATCCATTAAAATACTTAAAATTGGATTTTGGAATTTGGAATTTAATTTTTTTTTTTTGGCATCACAATTGTATTCCTACTAAAATAACCAACACCCTATTGTCATGAAAAGAGCTATTTATTTACTCATCTGTTTTGTAATCGTGGCTTCTTGCAGCAGTATAAAACGCAGTCAAAAAGAACTCAATAAAGGGAACTACATCGCGGCAATCGATATTGCAGTGGGAAAGCTTCAAAAAAACAAAACCAAAAAAAGCAATCAGGAGTTGATTCCCATATTGGAAGATGCTTTTCAAAAGGTAACACAAGCCTCTCTGGAGCGCATCAGCTTTCTTGAAAGAGAAGGCCTGGCTTCCAATAAAAAAGAAATTTTTAACCAGTATTCAAATCTTAATCACATTCAAAACCGATTGAAACCTTTACTTCCTTTATACAATTTAAAAGAAGGGCGGGAAGCACGATTTGAATTTAATGATTACAGTGCAAACTTAATCGAGGCCAAGGAGGATTATGCGACCTCTTTGTATGAGCAAGCTAGGTCACTGATGGACAGAAACAACAAACTTGATTTCAGAAAAGCCCACAATTCATTGACAGAACTTCAAAAGTTGTCGCCAAATTTTAAAGACGCTGACCAACTTTTAAGGGAAGCCCATTATTATGGAACTGATTATGTTTTTGTTGAATTAAATAACCGTACTAACCAAATCATCCCTGCTCGTATGGAGCGCGACCTGTTGGATTTCAACACTTATGGCCTGGATGATTATTGGACAGAATTTCACAGTCTGAATCGCAGGGACATCGATTATGATTTTGAGGTGAGGATGGAATTCAGGGAATTGCTTATTTCGCCAGAGCGCATACAAGAACGTCAAATTCCTTTGGAAAGGGAAATCAAGGATGGCTATACCTATCAGGTGGACCGAAGCGGGAATTATATTTTGGACAGTTTGGGAAACCGCATCAAAGTCGATCGGTTTGTCATTGTCAAAGGGACGCTGATTGAAACCGTCCAAACCAAGGCTCTCGCTTTGAGCGGAAAAGTGGATTATTATGATGTACAGCGACGCCAGTTGATGAACAGTCACCCACTGGAAACCGAATTTGTTTTCGAAAATGTGTTTGCGACTTTTAAAGGAGATGAACGTGTGTTGAGCGATGATGACAAACGCTTATTAAGAAACCGCTTTGTTCCTTTTCCTTCCAATGAGCAAATGTTGATTGATGCCTCTGAGGAGATTAAAGGCAGATTGAGCGCCATTCTCAAACGAAATAAATTCAGGTAACCGCTTTCGCGAAAGAAAAAAAGTAAAGAATTTTCTTCAATAGGCTGTCTAAAAAGTTGCAGAACGAAAGAATGCCACAAATCGAAGATTCAACGAGTACCAATAAAAATATATTTGATGAGATAAAGGCACTAAGACGCTAAGAAGCACAAAGAGCCAAATACTTATTACTTAATTCTTAGTGTTACTTTGAGCCTTACTGTCTTTGTGGCAAAACACTACTTTTTATACAGCCTTATTTTACATCCATTTCCAAAATCTCATAATGCGAGCCGTGCGCAACACAAACCCCATTTTTAATCACCAATAGCTGTGGCGATTGGTGCATGACTTGAAACCGGGCAGCAATTTCATCTGAAACAGTCCTGTAAGAAAGTAAATCAAGATAATACAGTTCTATATTTCCACCTTCCAAATCAAAATCACGTTCAAACTGCTTCAACACCATCCGGCTGATACCACAACGGGTAGAATGTTTGAAAATAACAACCGTTTTTGTTTGGGACGTTTCAGAGATTTCATCCAGTTGAGACGTTGAGGTTAGGGATTTCCAGGGAAGACTTTTTGGAGCTTCCTTTTCAG
>DAINOA010000115.1:0-5955 GCA_036735625.1 Planktosalinus sp.
TTTGAAAGTTTAAAGAATCAAATAGACCCTCATTTTTTGTTCAACAGTTTAAATGTGTTAACCTCACTAATTGAAGAAAACCCGGAAAATGCGCAACAGTTTACAACCTCATTGTCTAAAATTTACCGCTATGTTTTAGATCAAAAAGATAAAGAACTGGTGAGTCTGGAAGAAGAGCTCGCTTTTGCAAAAACCTATGTTAAACTCCTTCAAATGCGATTTGAAAACAGCATTCAGTTTGATATACCTGCATCGGCCTCAAACCCCGAAGCCCGAGTTGTACCACTTTCGCTTCAGCTTTTGCTGGAAAACACCATTAAACATAATATTGTGAGTGAATCAAAACCTCTTCACATTCGCATTTATGAAAAAGACAATTATCTGGTGGTCGAAAACGACTTACAACGCAAAGAAGTTTTAAAAACCCGAAAAGGAGTAGGGCTTCAAAATATTATTAACCGCTATGGGATTCTTACCCTTCGAAAAGTTGAAATTCTGGAAAATGAACAACTATTTCAGGTAAGACTACCCATCTTAACAAAACAATTTACTATTATGGAAACAACGGCAGACAAAAATTATGATAGTGCTTACATAAAAGCACACAGGCGTGTTAAAGAAATTAAAGAATTTTACAGTAACCTAATTTCTTATTGCATCGTTATTCCTTTTTTAATTGGAATTAATTACTATACCTATTGGGATTTTCAATGGTTTTGGTTCCCATTATTTGGATGGGGACTTGGAGTAGCCATTCACGGCTTTACTGTATTTGGTTATGGTGCCTCCTGGGAAGAAAAGAAAATCAAAGAGATTATGGAAAAAGAACGAAACAACACTAAAAACTGGAACTAATGGAACGAAACTATAAAGAAAACGAGCTCTATGAAATGGCTCAAAAACGAATTAAGGAAATTAAAGGATTTTATGTGCATCTCACTGTCTATATTTTTATAAATATTTTCATTTTTGTAATGAGCACAAACATCATAACTAATAAATCAATTAACATTGAGTTTGGGCACCTCTCTTTACCTTTTTTCTGGGGAATTGGTCTCTTTGCTCATTGGGCAGGTGTTTTTGGTCCCAACCTTTTCCTGGGAAAAAAATGGGAAGAAAAGAAAATTAAAGAGATTTTAGAAAAAGAAAAACAACAGCGCAATCAGTGGGAGTAAGTTAGAGGTTAGAAGTACAAAGTTAGAAGTATATGAAAACACTTATTATCGAAGACGAAAAACCGGCAGCGAGACGTCTGTCCAGAATGCTTGAAAAACTACATGTCAAAGTAGTGCATATTCTTCATTCAGTTGAAGAATCGCGCGCCTGGTTTTCATCAAACCCACATCCCGATTTGATTTTTCTCGACATTCAACTCAACGATGGTTTGTCTTTTGAAATTTTTGAAACACTCCAAATAACGAGTGCCATTATTATTACTACTGCTTATGATGAGTATGCACTACAAGCCTTCAAGCTCAATAGCATCGATTACCTTTTGAAACCCATAGATGAAGAGGAGTTACTCAACGCCGTAAATAAATACAAAAACCTGAAGACAAATTTAGGGAATGATCAAAGCACTTCCCTTCAAATGAGTTTTGAAGAAATTAAAAAACTTCTTATAAATCCTTTGGACAGGGAATATAAAAAACGATTTACAGTTAAAGTAGGACAACATCTTAAAATGATTCCTATCGATGAAATTGAATGCTTTTACAGCGAAAATAAAGGCACTTACTTGCACACCGTTGATGGAAGAAATTACCTGATGGACACCACACTTGAATCTCTTGAGGACGAGCTTTCTCCAAAAGAATTTTTTAGGGTAAACAGAACTTTTTTTATCAATATCAACGCTATAAAGGATATTGTAGCTTACTCAAATTCCCGTTTAAAAATCCATTTAAACTCATATAAAGATGCCGAAATTATCGTAGCCCGTGAACGCGTTAAAGAGTTTAAGGAATGGATTGATTAATTTTTTGTTAGTTTCTCGGGTTTCTGCTGTATGATTACTATTTTTGTAATAAACAAAAAGGAATGATAAACCCTATTGAACATTTGGAATGGCGTTATGCCACAAAAAAGTTTGACGCCTCCAGAAAACTTCCTGAAGAAAAAATAAACATCCTCAAAGAAGCCTTTAACCTCACGGCCACTTCATATGGCCTGCAACCCATAAAACTTTTGGTAATCAAAGACCGGCAAGTTAAAGAAAATTTAATGCCAATGACCATGCATCAAATGCAAGTGCAGGATGCCTCTCATCTTTTGGTTTTTTGTATAGTTACCGAAATTGATAAAGACTATGTGACAAACTATTTTGAACTGGTTGAAAATAAACGAGGCACATCTAAAACCATTTTGGCACCTTTTAGAGATATCTTAATCGATGAGTTTAAGCAAAAGAATGAACAGGAAATTTTTGCGTGGGCAAAAAATCAGGCGTATCTGGCGATGGGGAATTTACTTACCGTATGTGCCCTTGAAAAAATAGATTCCTGCCCCATAGAAGGCTTTGAACCTGAAAAATATGATGATTACTTAAATCTAAACGAAAAGGGTTTAAAGTCGGTATTAGTCATGCCGGTTGGATACAGAGCAATAGACGATTTCTTTGCCGAGTTTAAAAAAGTGCGTAAAGACATTACTGAGACAGTGATAGATTTTGAATGAAAAATAGATATTAGACACAAAACAATAGGTATAAGACGATAAAGATTAGATTGGTTGGATGCTAGATGACCGATGACCGGGAGACAAGATGATGGGGAGACAAAGAGAGAGGGTGATGGGATTTGTTTAACTTTAAACCTCCTTTCTCCGCATCAGACGGATACGAAAGGCAAAGCTTGAAACCTGAAACTATAAACTATAAACCTGAAACCCCCACTATGCCCGGATTTGAATTATTTGGAAACGAAGAACGAAAAGAAGTTAACGATGTACTTGAAAGTGGCGTATTGATGCGCTATGGCTTTGACGGTATGCGCAACGGCCACTGGAAAGCTAAAGAATTTGAAACAGCCTTTGCTGCCCGAATGGACACAAAGTATTGTCAATTGGTTTCCAGTGGAACATCAGCCCTTACAGTTGCACTTGCAGCAGCAGGTGTTGGAGCAGGGGATGAGGTGATTATGCCCACTTTTACTTTTGTTGCCAGTTTTGAATCGATTATGGCATTGGGTGCGGTTCCTGTTTTGGTGGACATTGATGACACGCTCACTTTAGACCCAAAAGCTGTTGAGAATGCAATCACCTCAAAAACAAAATGCGTTATGCCGGTTCATATGTGTGGTTCTATGGCAGATTTAGCAACTTTGAAAAGTATTTGTAATAAACATAATTTGCTACTTCTTGAAGATGCCTGTCAAGCCGTTGGGGGTAGTTTTGAAGGGAAACCTTTAGGTGCATATGGCGATTTAGGCTGTTTTTCATTTGACTTTGTCAAAACAATTACTTGTGGAGAAGGTGGTGCTGTCATCACAAACAATGAAAATTATTACATCAACTCAGACCAATATCAAGACCACGGTCATGACCACGTTGGAAATGATAGGGGGGCAGAAACACATCCGCACTTGGGTTATAATTTTAGAATATCAGAGCTGAATGCAGCTGTTGGTGTCGCTCAGCTTAGAAAGCTCGATGACTTCCTTGCGATACAAAAGCGCAATTACACCATCATCAGGGAAGCTGTTGCTAAGGTTGACGGAGTCACTTTCAGGCGTGTGCCAAAAGGCGGTGTTGAGAATTATTCATTTGTAAATTTCTTTTTACCAAATGCAAGATTAGCAGAAATGGCGCATTCTGCTTTAAGCAAAAACGGCGTAGATGCCTGTTTTTACTGGTTTAAAAATAACTGGCATTACATCAATGGTTGGGAACACTTACGCAATTTAAAATCGCTTGCTCCATTGCCAAATGAAATAAAATCTCAAATACAGGATTTAAACAATATAGTTTTTTCCAAAAGTGATGCAATAATGGGTAGAACAATCTCTTCTTTGGTTAAGCTTAGCTGGACAGAAGAGCAGGTGAAACAACGCGCAACAAATATGGCTCAGGCGATTCAATCTATTTTTTAATAATTGATGTATTCTGTGATTTCCAAACCATAACCAATCATTCCTACACGTTTTGCTTGTTGTGTATTTGACATCAATTTGATTTTGTGGATGCCCACATCGTGTAAAATTTGTGCACCGATACCAAAATCTTTGGCGTCCATTTTTATTTGAGGAGCTTTAGCAATGCTGTTTTTTGTTTGCAGTTTTCTCAATTCGTTTAAGCGATTAAGAATATCCAACGACTGGCTTTGCTGATTGATAAACACAATCGCACCTTTGCCTTCCTTGTCTAGCACCTTAAACATATCATCCAGTTTTTTATCGGTGTTGTTTGTGAGGGTACTTAAAATGTCATAATTCACTAAAGTAGAATTTACACGCACCAAAACTGGCTCATTTTCTTTCCAAATACCTTTAGTTAAAGCCAGATGGACCTGGTCGTTGGTAGTTTGTTTGTAAGCTCTTAAGCGAAATTCTCCAAAATTTGTTTGTATATAAAAATCTTCTTTTTTTTCAATCAAGGAGTCATGTTGCATTCTGTAAGCAATTAAATCTTCGATAGTGACCAGTTTAAGATCAAATTTTTGTGAAATTTTAATAAGTTGAGGCAAACGCGCCATAGTACCGTCTTCATTCATTATTTCAACGATTACACCGGCGGGTTGCAAGCCGGCAAGACGTGCAAAGTCTATAGCGGCTTCTGTATGCCCTGTGCGTCTTAAAACGCCGCCTTCTTTTGCTTTAAGCGGAAAAATATGCCCCGGACGACTTAAATCCCATGGTTTTGTGTTGGGGTTTATTAGAGATTTAATTGTTTTTGCTCTGTCTGAGGCTGAAATGCCAGTGGTAACCCCTTCGCCCTTTAAATCAACTGAAATTGTAAAAGCGGTTTCCATGGGGTCTGTATTACTACCCACCATCATATGTAAATCAAGTTCTTTACACCGGGATTCTGTAATGGGTGCACAGATGAGACCGCGACCATGAGTGGCCATAAAATTAATCATTTCAGGAGTAACCATTTCAGCGGCGGCGAGAAAATCGCCTTCATTTTCACGGTCTTCATCATCAACGACGATAATGACTTTTCCGTTTTTTATGTCTTCAATGGCTTTTTCAATGGTGTGGAGTTGCATGGTTTTGGATTTCAAATTTTACTGCTTCGTTTTTGCAGTGCAAAGGTATTGAATCTAGCTGTTTTTAGACTTAATCATAAACAATTTCTTAAAGAAATTTCCAATGGATTCTGTAATAGAGCTTATATCAAAAAGACCTTGATCTGTTGTGGCTCTGTAAGTTAACCAAATTCCAAGTGGTAACATAATAAAAGTGGAAAGCCAGGCTCCAAAGAAAGGTAGAAGTTTTCCATTTTCTGCACTATTTTTTGCAAAAATTCCTAAAAAGTGATAAGTTAGGAAAATTGAAATCGCAACAACCATTGGCAAACCCATTCCGCCTTTTCTAATTATAGCACCTAAGGGAGCTCCAACAAAAAACAAAATAATACAACCAAAAGCAATGACATATTTATCGTGCAATGCAATTTCATATTTGTTGAGTCTTTTTTGTTTGCTTTGGAGGTGTATATTCTTTGCTCCTATGGATTGAATAGATCCATTTACTGTATTAATAGCTTGACTTAAAATCTGACTTTTCTCTGCATCCAGCGTATAAGCGTCTAGAATGTTAGCAACAGGCAGTGTGTCAGTTGTATGTGGTTTATAGCCACTTTCCATTGTTGTGATTCCACTTCTCACTTTTATATCATCGGGAAACTTTATTATTTCCTGATTGAAATCTTGAGAAAGAGAGTCAATTTCTATTTTTAACTCACTTATTCGATACATTTTTTCATTAGAAAGTTCTTGCTCTTCTTCTAGGTCAA
>DAINOA010000116.1:0-5826 GCA_036735625.1 Planktosalinus sp.
TCTGCTCTTTCTCTTTTACGAACTCCCATAGCTTATTATTTTTTTCCTTTGTTTTTGGCACCTGCATGACCTCTAAAAGATCTTGTGGGTGAAAATTCGCCTAGTTTATGTCCCACCATGTTTTCAGTTACATAGACAGGAACAAATTGTTTCCCGTTGTGAACTGCGATGGTTTGTCCTACAAAATCTGGAGTGATCATAGAGGCTCTAGACCAGGTCTTGATAACACTCTTTTTATTTGACTCTATATTGAGTTGAACTTTTTTCTCTAACTTAAAGTGAACGTAAGGTCCTTTTTTTAACGATCTTGCCATAGCTTATTTCTTTCTACGTTCTATGATATATTTATTACTCGATTTTGTTTTAGTACGGGTTCTGTAACCTTTTGCAGGTATTCCGTTTCTAGAACGCGGGTGACCTCCAGAGGCACGACCTTCACCACCACCCATTGGGTGATCGACTGGGTTCATTGCTACCGGTCTTGTTCTTGGTCTTCTACCCAACCATCTGCTTCTACCGGCTTTACCGGAAACAAGTAACTGGTGATCACTGTTTGAGACAGCTCCAATGGTAGCCATACAAGTAACAAGAATTAATCTGGTTTCACCTGATGGTAATTTTACTGTTGCAAATTTACCGTCTCTTGCCATTAATTGAGCAAATGCTCCGGCACTGCGTGCCATTGTGGCTCCTTGCCCGGGTCTTAACTCAATGCAAGAGATGATTGTACCTAGAGGCACTTCAGATAGTGGCATTGCGTTTCCAATTTCAGGGGCAACATTTGCTCCTGAAACGATATTTTGACCCACTTGCAATCCGTTTTGAGCGATGATATATCGTTTCTCCCCGTCTTGGTAGTTCAATAAGGCAATGAACGCTGTTCTGTTTGGATCATATTGAATTGAATCTACAGTGGCCGGAATTCCGGTTTTGTCTCTTTTAAAATCAATAATACGATACTTCTTCTTGTGACCTCCGCCTACTTGGCGAATAGTCATTCTTCCGCTGTTGTTTCTACCTCCAGATCGTTTTTTCGGAGCGAGCAAGCTCTTCTCCGGCTTATCAGTAGTAATGGCATCAAAACCATTTACTACTCTAAAACGCTGACCCGGGGTGATGGGTTTTAATTTTCTTACTGACATTGTTGTCTAATTTCTAGATGTTGTTGTAAAAATCTATTGTTTCTCCTTCTGCCACCTGTACAATTGCTTTTTTGAAAGCATTTGTTTTACCAGTGATGACACCCGTTTTTGTGTATTTCGTTTTTCGGTCGGGACGAACATTCATTGTGCGAACTTTAGTAACAGAAACTCCGTATGCTGATTCTATAGCATCTTTAATTTCAATCTTATTCGCCTCATTTGCAACTACAAAACCATAACGATTTTTGTCTTCAGCATCGCGGGTTGCTTTTTCTGTAATGATGGGTTTAATTAAGATATTCATAATTTCTATTTACTTAAGTTTTGCTCAATCCCTTCTAACGAACTCTCTAACAGCACTAAACTGTTGGCATTCAATATTTTGTAAGTACTTAATTCTGAGTTAATTATAACTTCTGTACCTTTCAAATTGCGCGACGACAAATATACATTATTATTTAACTCTCCCAACACAAACAAAGATTTTTTGTTTTCTAAGCCCAATGCGCCAAGAAGATTTGTAAAATTCTTTGTTTTTGGTGCTTCAAAATTGAAATCCTCAATAACATAAATTTGCTTGTCTTTAGCTTTCATCGACAAGGCCGATTTTCTGGCTAAACGCTTTAAAGTTTTATTAAGTTTGAAGGAGTAACTTTTTGGTCTTGGACCAAAAACTCTACCTCCACCTTTAAACAATGGGTTTTTGATGTTACCTGCACGTGCGGTTCCGGTTCCCTTTTGTTTTTTAATCTTCCTTGTACTACCGGCAATTTCTGCACGTTCTTTTGCTTTGTGAGTTCCTTGACGTTGATTTGCCAGGTATTGTTTCACATCTAAATAAACTGCGTGATTGTTTGGCTCTACAGCGAAAACATCTTTTGAAAGGTTTACCTCTCTACCTGTTTCTTTTCCGTTGATATCTAATACTGCTACCTTCATTATTTCTGAATTGTTACATAAGCGTTTTTATGGCCTGGAACACATCCTTTTACCACAATCAAATTCTTTTCTGGAACGATTTTTAAAACTCTTAAATTTTCAACTTTCACTTTTTCACCACCCATTCTACCTGCCATACGCATTCCTTTGAATACTCTAGCAGGATAAGATGCAGCTCCAATTGATCCGGGAGCTCTAAGGCGGTTGTGTTGACCGTGAGTCGCTTGACCTACACCGCCAAATCCATGTCTTTTCACAACACCTTGAAACCCTTTACCTTTTGAAATTCCGGAAACATCCACAAATTCCCCTTCGATAAATTGCTCTACAGTGATTGAATCACCTAATTTATACTCCTCTTCAAATCCTTGGAATTCTACGACTTTACGTTTTGCAACGGTTCCTGCTTTTTTAGCGTGGCCTTCGGCAGCTTTATTAACAGTCTTTTTGTCATCGAAACCAAGCTGAAGAGCTTCATACCCGTCAACCTCTTTGGTTCTGACTTGGGTAACTACACATGGTCCTGCTTCAATCACAGTACAAGGAATATTCTTTCCGTTCTCGTCAAAGATGCTGGTCATGCCTACTTTTCTTCCAATTAACCCAGACATATTTATTTAATTATTAATTAATACTATTTATTTGATTCTATTTAAAAAATTTCAGGGCCAAAAATACGTTCGACCCTGAATGTATTTTTACCGTTTTTCCTTCGCTCGCAGCTCCGGACATGTTTGATTAAAGATTAAGGATTTAAGATGGTAGATTTTTTAAAACCTGCAATCGAAAATCGTTAATCTGCAATCGTTAATTCATCACACCTTAATCTCTACTTCAACTCCACTGGGCAACTCTAATTTCATAAGAGCGTCAATCGTTTTTGAAGAGGAACTGTAGATGTCAAGCAAACGCTTATAAGAACTCAATTGAAACTGCTCTCTTGATTTCTTGTTTACGTGAGGAGAACGCAATACAGTAAAGATTTTTTTGTGTGTTGGCAAAGGAATGGGTCCTGTTACAACAGCTCCAGTATTCTTAACTGTTTTAACGATTTTCTCAGCAGATTTATCTACCAGGTTGTAATCGTATGATTTAAGTTTTATTCTGATTTTTTGACTCATCGCTCTTAAAATTAATCGTTAGATCCTTTTGCTTTTTTAATTACTTCTTCTGATATGTTTGAAGGAGTTTCTGCATAGTGTGAAAATTCCATTGTTGATGTTGCTCTTCCTGAGGATAATGTTCTTAATGTAGTTACATATCCAAACATTTCTGATAGAGGAACAGTTGCTTTAATGGTTTTTGCTCCTGCACGGTCTCCCATATTGCTTACTTGACCGCGACGACGGTTAAGGTCACCAACGATATCACCCATATTTTCTTCAGGAGTGATAACTTCGATTTTCATAATAGGCTCAAGAATTACAGAACCGGCGGCCTTTGAGGCAGCCTTGTATCCCATTCTAGCAGCAAGTTCAAACGAGAGTGAATCAGAATCCACCGCATGGAAAGATCCATCTTTAAGTGTAATCTTCATACTGTCCATCTCAAATCCGGCCAGAGGACCATTTTTCATAGCTTCTCTAAATCCTTTTTCAATTGCAGGAATATATTCTTTAGGAACGTTACCACCTTTAATTTCATTAACGAATTCAAGACCAATTTTAGCTTCATCAGCAGGCTCCATTGTAAATACAATGTCAGCAAATTTACCGCGACCACCAGATTGTTTTTTGTAAACTTCTCTATGATTTGCTTGTTTTGTAATTGCTTCTTTATATTCAACCTGAGGCTCTCCTTGGTTTACTTCCACTTTGAATTCGCGACGCATACGGTCAACGATGATATCAAGGTGGAGCTCTCCCATTCCTGAAATGATGGTTTGACCTGAAGCTTCATCTGTTCTCACAGTAAAAGTGGGATCTTCTTCAGCTAATTTTGCCAGTGCCATACCCATTTTATCTACATCTGCTTTGGTTTTTGGTTCCACTGCGATACCGATAACGGGATCCGGGAATACCATACTTTCCAAAACTATTGGATGCTTTTCAGCAGACAAAGTGTCTCCGGTTTTAATATCTTTAAAACCTACAGCTGCACCAATATCTCCAGCTTCAATATAATCAATTGCATTTTGCTTGTTTGCATGCATTTGGTAAATTCTTGAGATACGCTCTTTATTTCCTGAACGATTGTTAAGGACATAAGAGCCTGCATCAAGCCTCCCAGAATAAGCACGGAAAAATGCCAAACGACCCACAAATGGATCTGTTGCAATTTTAAATGCCAATGCAGCAAAAGGCTCTTTTACATCAGGTCTTCTTTTTTCTTCTTTATCTGTATCAGGGTTAACACCGATAATTGCTTCTTTATCTGTTGGTGAAGGCAAGTATCTACAAACAGCATCCAATAAGAACTGAACTCCTTTATTTTTAAAAGCCGAACCACAGATCATAGGGATAATACTCATATCCATAACAGCAGCTCTAAGGGCAGCATGTACTTCTTCTTCTGTGATTGAGTCTTCGTCCTCCATAAACTTTTCAAGAAGATTTTCATCATATCCAGCTACTTCTTCTATGAGTTTTGCACGATATTTTCTCACTTCATCTTTCATATCCTCAGGAATATCAACTACATCAAAAGTAGAGCCGAAGTTATCTTCGTGCCATACAATCGCACGGTTTTTAACTAGGTCAACGATTCCTTTAAAGTCAATCTCATCTCCAATGGGAAGTACAATTGGAACCGCATTGGAACCCAACATTTCTTTTACTTGTTTACACACGTTTAGAAAATCTGCCCCTTGACGATCCATTTTGTTAACAAAGCCCATTCTTGGAACTTTGTAATTATCGGCAAGTCTCCAGTTAGTTTCAGATTGAGGTTCTACACCGTCAACTGCACTAAATAAGAAAACCAAACCATCAAGTACACGTAGTGAACGGTTTACTTCCACTGTAAAGTCAACGTGACCGGGAGTGTCAATTATATTAAAGTGATAATCATTTGCATCTTCAGTGGGTTGTGCGTTTTCTTTTGGAAAAACCCAGGTACAAGTGGTTGCAGCAGAAGTGATTGTAATACCTCTTTCCTGCTCTTGCTCCATCCAGTCCATAGTGGCAGCCCCATCGTGAACTTCTCCAACTTTGTGACTCACTCCTGTATAGAAGAGAATGCGCTCTGTTGTTGTCGTTTTACCCGCGTCAATATGCGCAGCGATTCCTATATTTCTTGTATATTTTAAATCTCTTTGTGCCATTGTAAATTAAAATCTAAAGTGTGAGAATGCTTTGTTAGCTTCAGCCATTTTATGAGTATCCATACGCTTTTTAACAGCGGCTCCTTCTTCTTTTGCTGCAGATAATATTTCTGCGGCAAGTTTCTGAGACATTGCTTTCTCATTTCTTTTTCTGGAATAAGAAATTAACCACTTCATAGCGGTTGATATTTTTCTATCTGGTCTGATTTGCATTGGGATTTGGAAAGTAGCTCCACCCACTCTACGGCTTCTAACTTCTACGTGAGGCATAACATTTGATAATGCATCTTTCCAAGTTTCAAGTGCCGATTTCTCATTGTCTTGTTTTTTCTCTTCTACAATGTCTATTGCATCGTAGAATACTTTAAAGGCAACCGATTTTTTACCATCATGCATCATCATATTTACAAAACGTGTAACTAGTTGATCATTGAATTTTGGATCTGGTAAAAGAGGTCTTTTTTTGGCCTGTCTTTTTCTCAT
>DAINOA010000117.1:0-5729 GCA_036735625.1 Planktosalinus sp.
CATTGAATTTTGGATCTGGTAAAAGAGGTCTTTTTTTGGCCTGTCTTTTTCTCATGTCTTCTTTTTAAAAGTTATTAATTACTCTTAGGGCGTTTTGCACCGTATTTAGACCTGCGTTGTGTTCTACCTGCAACACCAGCGGTGTCCAAGGCTCCACGAACGATGTGGTATCTAACTCCCGGCAAATCTTTTACCCTTCCACCTCTAACCAATACTATCGAGTGCTCCTGTAAATTGTGACCCTCTCCGGGTATGTAGGCATTTACTTCCTTTCCATTGGTCAACCTTACCCTTGCAACTTTTCGCATTGCAGAGTTTGGTTTCTTTGGAGTGGTCGTATATACACGCGTACACACACCTCTTCTTTGAGGACACGATTCTAAAGCAGCCGATTTACTCTTCTTGGTTATTTTGGCTCTTCCTTTTCGTACTAATTGTGAAATTGTTGGCATATATAATATTTGTTACTAGAATATAATAAAATAATCCCCTATTTTTAGGGTTGGCAAAGGTAGAAATAAATCTTAATTAATCAAATCTTAATTCATTAATTTTCAAATAAGTCTTTTTTTATTTTATTGTTTGCACGAAAAAGGCTTTACTTTCGTTTGAATAAAACACTATATTAATACAATTGAAACCCTATTTACATCTATTTTTATACCTATATATATATACACTTTTTTCAGTGAGTGTATTCAGCCAAAAATTATATCTTAAAGTTGCCGGAATTGATAGCACAGAAACTGCTACTCTAGAATCAAAAATTCCAACAACCATTTTCTCTGATTTCCAAAGTTTGGAATTGGCTATCGATACTTTAAAAACCGGTCTAGAAAATTCAGGATATATTGAATCTGAATTAGTGAGATTTTCAAAAACTTCAGACAGCAGCTATTTGGCTCAATTTGAACTGAACACTCTTTACGATAAAATCATTTTGAATACTATTGAAAATCTCAATAATTTTGGAATCACAAAAAGAGAACTGGAAAATATCTCCTTAAGTTCCACCTCATATGAAATGACTATTGATTTCAAAAATATACAAACTGTTTTAGAATACCTTAACTCAAGACTTGGTGAAATGGGCGATCCATTTGTCTCAGTGGAGTTACAAAATATAAAACCTTCGCCGGAGCAAGAAAATACGCTTCTTGCAAATCTGACTATTAGATCTCAAAAGAAACGAAATGTCACCGCTATACAAATTAAAGGATATGAAAATTTTCCGAGAGCTTTTTTGCGATATAGTATTGGTCTAAAAAAAGGGATGTTGTTTCAGCAACAAAAAATAAATCAACAAAGCTTGCTCCTGGAAAATCTTGGCTTTGTTAAAAACACAAAGCCACCTGAAGTTCTTTTTACAAATGAAGCAACTGAAGTTTATTTGTATCTTGAAAAAGTACCGAACAACAACTTTGATGGAATTTTAGGATTTACTACAAATGAAGAAACAAATAAGCTAGAGTTAAATGGGTATCTCAATTTATCCTTAAGCAATAACCTAAATTTTGGAGAACAATTAAACATACAATACAGAAACGACGGAAAACTTCAAGAACAATTTGAAGTGGCACTAGAATTACCTTACCTTTTTAAATCACCCGTTGGGTTGGAAATGGGGTTGAGTCTTTTTAAACAGGACAGTACATTTTCAATCGTAGAAAAAAACATTCTTACAACCTACAGATTTGACACTAAAACTAAAGTTTTTGCAGGATACAGAGACTATGAGTCAAGCAATTTGTTGGATGAGCAACAAGCGGGAGGATTCATTCAGGATTATACATCACAATTTTTTGTGTTTGGAGCTAGCTACTTCAATTCTCAAAGCAGTCCTTTATTTCCATATAAAAGCCATATTCAGATTAATAATGAGATAGGCAATAGGGAAACTGCTACTTTAGTAACCCCACAATATAGGATAGATTTAAAAGCAAATCATATTTTTAATCTTAACAGTATAAATAGTATTTATTTAAACAACAATACCCGCTTTTTATCTTCAGAAGATTATCTAACAAATGAATTGTTTCGCTTTGGCGGAATTAACAGCATAAGAGGTTTTGATGAAAACAGTATTGACGCTTCACTACTAAGTGTTTTAAATACAGAATATCGGTTTTTATTAAATCTTAAAACCTATCTTCATTCTATAATAGATATAGCCTATTTTGAAAATGAAATTTTTGATATAAAGAGCCAAATTTATAGTTTTGGGTTTGGTATGGGACTTAGAACCAATGCGGGTACATTTAAAATTGAACTTGCAAATGGCACCTTTGAAGGGCAAGACTTTAAATTTTCCAATACAAAGCTTCACATTAGCTTAAAATCCAGATTTTAATTCCTCATAACATTCTCTTAACCTTAAATTTAAAAAAAAAACAAATTTTCATTACAAAAAGTTGTTTTATTAAGTTTTTATTAAGACTTTTGGCATTGGCTAATTCAAATAAATTATAAAAATGAGAACAAAGTTTAGTGGAATTTTAACGCTATTATTGGCGTTTACCGTGCAACTAACGTTTGCACAACAAACAATCTCAGGTACAGTAACCGATGATATTGGTTTACCATTACCCGGGGTTAATATTGTAATCAAAGGAACTACTACTGGTACCCAGTCTGACTTTGATGGAAATTACACCATCAATGCCAACTCTGGTCAAACCCTAGTATTCACCTATGTAGGTTTTGCACCTCAGGAAAGAGCTGTAACTGCCTCTACAACAAGGATCGATTTACAAATGCAAGCTGGTGAGGAACTCACACAAGTCATTGTAATCGGTTTTTCGATTGCACGAGAAAAGAAAGCTCTTGGTTATGCCGTGAGTGAAGTTTCTTCCGAAAGCATCGAGCAGCGCTCTGAGGGCGATGTTGCCAGAGTACTTTCAGGGAAAAGCTCTGGTGTTATCATTAACAACACGAGTGGTATCTCAGGATCTGCTACAAACATCAACATTAGAGGATACAACTCCATTAGTGGTAGTAACCAGCCTCTTTTTATCGTTGATGGTGTGCCAATTTCCAATGACACTAATGCTGTTGGTAACTTTTTAGTGGGTAACAGTGGATCCAGCCGTTCGTTGGATATTGACCCAAACAACATTGAGAGTATTTCAGTACTTAAAGGATATAGTGCAGCTACACTATATGGTTCTGAAGGAAAAAACGGGGTAATTCTTATTACCACAAAAACAGGAACAAGTAAAGATGCCGTAAAGAAAACAGAAATTACAGTTATTCAATCTGTTTTTAATAATGAGATTGCTTCCTTACCTGATTATACCAAAAAATATGGTAATGGTTTTGATCAATCATTTGGTAACTTCTTTAGTAACTGGGGTCCCGGTTTCAATGCTGAAGGACTTGGGGGTTATTTAGATCCTTCAAGTAACATCAACCCAGATGGAACATTTCCTCACCCTTATGACAGACCAGGTTTAGCTGATGCATTTCCTCAGTTTCAAGGTGGTGCTGTATTGCCTTGGATACCAGTAAAAGATCACGTGAAAGACTTCTTTAGATCTGGACTTGCTTTAAACACCTCTGTTTCTATAGCTGGTAGTTCTGATGATGGTAAAATTAACTATAGTTTTAACTATGGTCGCCTGGAAGATGAAGGATTTACCAGAGGTAATAAAACCAATAGAAATAACTTCAGTATGGGTGGTAGAGCACAATTATCAAACAAATTTACTGTGAGTGGTACATTTAACTTCGTTATCACAGATTTTAACACACCACCAGTAGCGTTTAGTAATGGTTCTTCTGCTCAAAATGGATTGTCTGTTTTTGGTGACTTATTCTATACTCCTACTAACCTTCCATTGATGGATTTACCATTTCAAAATCCATTAACCGGTCAAAGTGTATATTATAGAGCAGATGATCGTATAGTAAACCCAAACTGGACAATTGCAAATTCTTCAATTAACCAGTTAACAAATCGTTTCTTTACATCAAGTGCTTTAAACTATCAAATTAACGATAATTTAAACCTGTCTTACCGTGTTGGTTTAGATACTTACTCTGAAAACACTACTCAAGCGACCAACCGTGGAGGAGGTTTCCCTGCTAGTATCGATTTAGGTGAATATAGAACATTCAATACAACCAATACGATTTGGGATCACAACATCATGTTAACCGGTAGTTATTCTTTAACAGACAACTTAGGACTTAACTTTACTGCTGGGGCAACCTCAAAATCTGAAACATTTAACCGTTTTGGAGTAACCAGTGAAGATCAAATTGTTTTTGGTGTGTTTAGACACTTCAACTTCAGAACACAATCCTCTACTGCTGAGGCAACATTCTTCAGAAATATCGTAGGTCTTTATGCTCAAGCAGATTTTGATTACAAAAACTATTTATACTTAAACTTATCAGCAAGAAATGACTGGGTTTCAAATCAAATTGAAAATGATAAACTTTACCCTAGTGCCAGTTTATCATTCTTACCTTCTGTTGCATTTCCCGGTATTAGAACTACAAATGGTATCAATTACTTAAAAGTAAGAGGTAGTTATGGAACATCGGCAGGCTTTTCAACTGGATTCCCTGTTGCTAACACGCTAATCTTAATTCCACAGTTCTTTAATGATGGAACTGGAGATATTATATCAAACACCACTTCATCTGTTTTAGGAAACCCTAATTTAAGACCAGAATTATATGAAGAAATTGAAGTAGGTTTTGAATCAAGATTTTTAGACAATAGATTGTCTTTAGATTTCTCTTATTATGATAGAACAACAAATGATTTGATTACTTCAAGACCTCTAGATCCTTCTACCGGTTTTACTAGTACTCAAGTTAACGTTGGTAAATTAGAAGGCTATGGATTTGAAGTTGATTTAGGTTTAAACCCTGTTCGCAATGAAGGAACTGGTTTTAACTGGGACATCAATGCAAACTATACTAAATACAGAACAACAGTTATTGATTTAGGAGATGACTTTGAAGAAGGCGCCAGTCTTGGTATATCTGGATTTACTGATTTAGGTAACAGAGCTTATGAAGGACTTCCTTTTGGTACTATTGCCGGTACTCAGGTTGCTAGAGATGAAAATGGAAATTTAATAGTTGATGCAACTGGTTTCTATTTGTCTGAAACAGGTGTGAACCCCATTGGTGATGCTACTCCAGATTTTATCGTGAACGTTTCAAACAATATGAAATGGAGAGGATTTAACTTTAACTTCTTAATAAGCTATCAACACGGTGGAGATATTTTCTCAAACACCATTGGTGGCTTATTAGCAAGAGGTATCACAAATGATACTGACGATCGTTTAAATACCTTTATTTTACCGGGTGTAAAAGCAGATGGAACTCCTAATGATATTCAATTAAATGCTTCTTCATACTATTTTGATAACATTGGATTTGGTCCTACTGAATTAAGAATTTATGATGGATCTGTCATTCGTTTAAATGAGGTTTCTTTGGGTTATGATTTCCCTAAAAGATTCTTAGAGAAAACTCCTTTTGGAGCTGTATCATTTACAGTTGCAGGTTATAACCTATACTATGACGCCATCAATACACCAGACGGTATCAACTTTGACCCTAACGTAATTGGTGTGGGAGTTGGTAACGGTAGAGGTCTTGATTTCTTAAACGGTCCTAGTGGAAAACGATATGGATTCACAGTTAAAGCATCATTCTAAAAAAAATAAAACAATGAAAAAATTAAAAATATTTATATTGGCCGGTTT
>DAINOA010000118.1:0-4750 GCA_036735625.1 Planktosalinus sp.
TAAAAAAAAAGTCGCCTTGAAGACGACTTAATAATTGGTTTATTTTTTTGGATTAGGCTAAATCGTCTGCATCCATTTCATCAATCAAGTCCCACAATTCATCCATTTCCATATTGGTGCCTGTGGCTTTTATATAGAAACGATTGTCTTGCATAAATTGAATAACAGATTGATTTCTTCTTTTGTCATATTCTTCAATGGCTTTTACACCGTTTTTTTTGACGGTTTTTCTTGTTTTACTTTCGGTTTCTTCCTCAAAGTCCATTGAGAACGCCATTCGCAGTCCTGCTGTTGAAAGTGCTCCCATCTCACCGGCACCATCGATGACTTCCACATTAAAAGTGCGACTTTTGTCTTCTGTTGAATAAGTAGCTTCAACAGAAGCAATATTCATCATGCCCATCGCACCAGTTTTGAATGCTGTGCGTTTCATACCGTCAACATCTTCTGGCAGCCAGGCCTTCATTTCATCATTTGTCAAAGGTGTCGCTTCAGAAAGCTCTTTGATGTCATCCTGCATTTTTGTAGATTCTTTAATCACTTTTTGTGTATTGGTAACGTTTTCTTTGGCTTGTTTTGCCTTTTTAACTACCGGGTTGTCTTTACATGACAAGAACATCATGGATATGGATAACAGCACTATTAAATTTTTCATGATTTATTGATTTTTAATTCACTACTAAGTTATTAATTATTAGGTAATTTTTAAATTTAATTTGTTTTTACTTAATTGAATTTTTTATAGGAAGAAAAAATCTAGGGGTCACTATTTATCTTACTTATAATATCTTATACATACTCTCTTGACATCACTTGTCTAACAAATGATAAAATTAAATGTAAGGATCTAGAAAATTATTTATTTTTCATATGATATTCAAGGGCTGTTTTTTCTAGCTCTTGATACCACTCCTGTCCAAATTTCCTAATCAACGCATCCCTCACAAATATATAAACCGGTATCTGAAGTTCTTTGCCCAAGGCACAGGCATCATCACAAATGGGCCATTTATGGTAGTTTACAGCCGCAAAAGAACTATAATTTTGAACTCTAACGGGGTATAAATGACAGGAAATGGGCTTTCTGAAATTAGTTTTTCCGGCATTGTAAGCATCTTCTATACCACAGCTGGCAATGCCCTTATCAGTAAAAGTAACATAGGCACATTCAGCCCCTTCAACTAAGGGGGTTTCCAAATCGCCTTTATCGGTTTTAATAAAAGTGCCTTGTTTTTCTATAGCATTAATTCCTTCGGGACGAAGAAAAGGTTTTATGTCCTCATAAATTTTTTCTAAAATCTGAACTTCCTCTACCTCTAATGGTGCACCTGCCTCACCGGCAATACAACATTCGCCTTTGCAAGCACTGAGATTGCAAACAAAATCTTTCTCGATGAGGTCTTCAGATACAATTGTCTTTCCAATTTGAAACATTCCGCAAAGATAGTAATTCTACTCCCCTTTTTTCTGCTAAAAATAGTGCCCCCGCTTTTTGTGAAAATACTAACTATTTTATGCCTTTTGAAGTTGTTTTTGTTTGTACTTTTGCAGCCTTAAATTTAAAAAAAGATAGCTATGTTTTTAGGATTTGACTGGAGAGAAATGCTTACTGCAACTATGGTGCTTTTTGCTGTGATAGACATAATTGGTAGCATTCCTATTATCGTTGATTTACGAAAAAAAGTGGGACACATTCAGAGTGAAAAAGCCTCTATTGTTGCTGCTGTATTGATGGTGGTTTTTCTCTTTGTGGGAAAAGAATTGCTAAACCTCATAGGTATTGATGTAAACTCTTTTGCCGTAGCCGGTTCATTGATTATTTTCTTCCTTGCGATAGAAATGATTCTGGGCATAAAGCTATATCGGGACGACACACCTGAGACGGCCTCTATTGTACCCATTGCCTTTCCGTTAATTGCCGGCGCAGGCACTTTAACTACTATTTTATCTTTTAGAGCAGAATTTGAAGTTATCAATATTATTATTGCCATCATTTTAAATACTATCTTTGTATATGGCGTTTTAAAATCTTCCGGGAAAATTGAGCGACTGTTTGGTAAAAACGGAATCAACGTGATAAGAAAGATTTTTGGAGTGATTTTGCTTGCTATCGCTGTTAAATTATTTGCCTCAAATGTTATGGGACTCTTTCAACAAAATCTATAAAAATGAACATTTTTAAAAGTATTCTGGCAGTTGTCGCTTTGGGACTTCTTATTTTTAACCTAACCATTATAGACTTTTCCAATGTTACCGGAAAAGAAAGCATCGTCGCCCTTATTGGAGTTGCGGCTTGTATTTGTGCTTTGCTGTTATTGGCAATCTTGTTTACTTCAAAAAAGATAGACAAGAAAATGAAAGAAAAAAGCAGTTAACTCACTATCTGTTATAATTTTTTGGTCCTCACTAAATAGTCAAAAAAATAAGTGTAACTTCATTTTCCTATTGTAGAAAATAGTTGATAACACTAACTTTGCCGCTCATGAGCAAAGCCATTATCGATTCGCTTTTTGCACAGTCTTCGGAAACCCGAAAACTGGGGGAATCTATTACCCGTTCTGAAAAAGAAATTCCCGTTCAAGGGCTTGTGGGTGCTGCCACATCACTGGTTATTTCCCAAACATTCAAACAAACTGAACTTCCTTACTTACTCATTTTTAACGACAAAGAAGAAGCAGCTTATCATCTCAATGACCTAGAAGCCATTCTGGGAGATAAAGACGTACTCTTTTATCCCGGAAGTTACCGCCGTCCTTATCAAATTGAGGAAACAGACAATGCCAATGTATTGCAGCGCTCAGAAGTATTAAACCGTATCAACTCCCGAAAAAAACCCGCAGTAATAGTCACCTACCCCGATGCACTTTTTGAAAAAGTAGTCACAAAAAAAGAACTGGAAAAAAACACCCTGAAAATAAGTGTTGGCGACCAACTTTCCATAGACTTTGTCAACGAAGTGCTGTTTGAATACCAGTTTCACCGCACCGATTTTGTCACTGAACCCGGCGAATTTTCAGTGAGAGGTGGCATTTTGGATGTGTTCTCATTTTCTAACGATGAGCCCTTTCGCATTGAGTTTTTTGGCGATGAGGTGGAGAGCATCCGCACCTTTGATGTGGAAACTCAGCTTTCTTTGGAACAGGTAAAAAAAATCAGTGTGATTCCCAATGTGGATGCTTCCACTTCACAAAGAAACCGAATTGGTTTTTTAAAGTATATCAACGATAAAACGGTCGTTTTTCTCAAAAATCCCGAGCTGCTTTTCAGCAGGATTGATTCGCTTTTCGCGAAAGCGCAAGAAACTTTTTCGGCCATGAACGAAGGCATCAAACAACTGGAGCCCGAAACCCTGTTTTGTAACTCGGCTTTATTGAAAGATGACATTTCGCCGTTTACTACTGTGGTGATGCAGAAAAGCCTTTCGGCGAAAGCCATTGATTTTAAAACAAAACCGCAACCATCCTTCAACAAACAGTTTGATTTGCTCATAGAAAACCTCAATGACAACTCAGAAAAAGGGTATCAAAATTATATTTTCTGCTCCTCTGAACAGCAGGCAAAACGCTTTCACGATATTTTTGAAGACGCCCAACTCAACGTAAAACAGTTTGAAACCATTGTTTTTCCAATACATCAGGGATTTATTGATGACGACCAAAAACGGGTGTGCTATACAGACCATCAAATTTTTGAACGTTATCACAAATTCCAGCTTAAAAACGGCTATGCAAAAAAACAAGCCATCACGCTGAAGGAGCTTACCAATCTTGAGATTGGGGATTATGTCACCCACATTGACCACGGAATTGGGAAGTTTGGCGGATTGCAAAAAATTGATGTTGAGGGTAAAAAACAAGAAGCCATCAAACTCATTTATGGCGAGCGGGACATCCTCTACCTGAGCATCCACTCGCTTCACAAAATTTCAAAATACAACGGCAAAGACGGTAAACCTCCCAAGATTTACAAATTGGGTTCCAATGCCTGGAAAGCTTTAAAACAAAAAACAAAAACACGGGTTAAGGAAATCGCCTTCAACCTGATCGAATTGTATGCCAAGCGAAAACTTCAAAAAGGCTTTGCCTTTGACCCCGACTCCTATTTGCAACATGAGCTGGAATCTTCCTTTATCTATGAAGACACCCCAGACCAAATGACAGCTACTGAAGATGTAAAAAGAGATATGGAAAGCGAGCAACCCATGGATCGACTCGTATGTGGTGATGTGGGTTTCGGTAAGACTGAAGTCGCCATTCGTGCTGCCTTTAAAGCAGTAGATAACGGCAAGCAGGTCGCTGTACTAGTGCCCACGACCATTCTCGCCTTTCAGCATTTTAAAACCTTTACAGAGCGTTTGAAGGATATGCCGGTGAATGTTGATTACCTCAACCGTTTCAGAACCGCTAAGGAACGAAAAACGACGTTGGAAAACCTGGCCTCCGGGAAGCTGGACATTGTCATCGGTACACATCAATTGGTAAACAAAGCCGTAAAATTCAATGATCTTGGTTTATTGATTATTGATGAAGAACAGAAATTTGGTGTAGCCGTAAAAGACAAATTGAAGCTCATTAAGGAAAATGTGGACACGCTCACGCTTACAGCAACACCCATTCCGCGAACGCTGCAATTTAGTTTGATGGCGGCCCGGGATTTATCAGTGATTACCACGCCGCCGCCCAACAGGTATCCCATTGAAACCAATGTCATTCGGTTTGGGGAAGAATTGATACGCGATGCAATCAGATAT
>DAINOA010000118.1:4760-5651 GCA_036735625.1 Planktosalinus sp.
CCGTCACCACGCGCTTGTCCACCTGTAGCAGCGAAGTGGTCCGGGACGCCATCTACGAAGAAATCAAGCGTGGCGGACAAGTGTTTTTTGTGCACAACCGCATTGAAAACATCACCGAAGTAGCGGGACTGATACAACGTGTGGTTCCTGATGCAAAAATTGGGATTGGTCACGGGCAAATGGAAGGCAAAAAACTTGAAAACCTGATGTTGGCATTTATGAATGGGGAGTTTGATGTATTGGTTTCCACGACCATTATCGAAAGCGGCCTCGATGTCCCCAATGCCAACACGATTTTCATAAATAATGCTAACAATTTTGGCTTGAGTGATTTGCACCAGATGCGAGGCCGTGTGGGAAGAAGCAATAAAAAAGCGTTTTGTTATTTCATTACCCCAGACTATTCAGCCATGACTGAAGATGCCCGAAAACGCATCACCGCCCTCGAGCAATTTTCAGAATTGGGCAGCGGGTTGAATATTGCCATGAAAGATTTGGAAATACGCGGTGCAGGGGATTTACTGGGTGGTGAACAAAGTGGTTTTATCAACGAAATTGGTTTTGATACCTATCAAAAAATCCTTACTGAAGCCATTGAAGAACTCAAGGAAAAAGAATTCAAAGACCTCTACAAAGACGATAAGAAAAAAAGCTACATCAAAGAAACCGTCATTGATACCGACTTTGAAATCCTCTTTCCCGATGATTATGTGAACAATATTACCGAAAGGTTGAATCTATACAACAAACTTTCCGACTTAAAAACCGAGGAAGAACTGAAAGGGTTTGAAAAGGAATTGCAGGACCGCTTTGGCGAATTACCTCTGCAAGTCGTTGATTTACTCAACAGCGTGCGAGTAAAATGGATAGCCATTAAAATGGGTCTGGAAC
>DAINOA010000119.1:0-2766 GCA_036735625.1 Planktosalinus sp.
CCGCCCAGGTAATCGGCGGCGGCGGTGATGGCTTGCATTTCGGCGTGAGCGGTTACATCGTTTAATGTTTCGGTGAGGTTGTGAGCCCGGGCAATGATTTTATTTTCCACAACGATAACTGCACCAATGGGAATCTCGCCTTTCGCGAAAGCAGTTTCAGCTTCCTGCAAAGCGCGTTTCATGAAATATTTATCGTCAAAAGGCTGAATCATTTTTTATTTCAAATTTTACAATTCAAATATCAAATATTAATAATTAGTTAATGATTCCTTTTTAAGCATCTAGCATCAAACACATAGCATCCAACCCATCTTATATCTATTGTCTAAAGTCTCACCTCTAATAACCCCAAAAATACAACTTCAATTGTTTACTTTTGCAGTATGGCTACATCTTTATTAGACGATATAAACTTCCCGGAAGATTTACGAAAACTTACTCCGTCGCAACTCCCCGAGCTTGCCAAAGAGTTGCGCAAGTTTATCATTGATATTGTTGCTGCAAAAGAAGGCCATCTGGGAGCAAGTCTGGGTGTGGTTGAGTTGACCATTGCGTTGCATTATGTGTTCAACACGCCAGATGATATTTTAGTTTGGGATGTGGGGCATCAGGCATATGGCCATAAAATACTAACAGGCCGAAAAGATATTTTTCATACAAACCGCCGTTTAAATGGTATTTCAGGTTTCCCGAAAAGGGAAGAAAGCGTTTATGATGCTTTTGGCGTGGGGCACAGTTCGACAGCCATTTCAGCTACCTTGGGAATGGCGATTGCTGCCCAACTCAACGGAAACACAAAACGGCAACACATCGCGGTGGTGGGAGACGCCTCCATTGCTTCAGGGATGGCTTTTGAAGGACTCAATCACGCAGGTGTCACCAATACAAATCTTCTTGTTATTCTAAATGACAACGCCATTGGCATCGACCCGAGTGTGGGTGCTTTAAAAGAGTATTTGACCAAGGCTTCATTGAATAAAACGCCCAATCAGGATAACATTTTTGAAGCCTTGAATTTTGATTATTCAGGTCCGGTTGACGGGCACAATTTACTGGAATTGCTTCAGGAACTGGAGCGTTTAAAGAAAGTGCCGGGTCCCAAACTGCTTCACGTTATTACTAAAAAAGGTAAAGGCCTGCGTCAAGCGGAAGAAGACCAGGTAAAATATCACGCCCCGGGAAAATTCAACAAAGAAACGGGTGATTTGCTTCCAAAATCAGCTGTTTTACAACCCCCAAAATTTCAGGATGTGTTTGGAATTACTCTTGTTGAGCTTGCTGAACAAAACCCTAAAATTATGGGTATCACCCCGGCCATGCCCACCGGGAGTTCGTTAAAATTTATGATGGATAAATTTCCTGCAAGGGCTTTTGATGTAGGCATTGCAGAACAACATGCCGTGACTTTTTCTGCGGGTCTTGTGACTCAGGGAATGGTTGTGTTTTGCAACATTTACTCCACATTTTTGCAGCGTGCTTACGATCAGGTCATTCACGATGTTTGTTTGCAAAAGTTACCGGTGATTTTTTGTTTGGACAGAGCTGGAATCGTTGGCGAAGATGGTGCTACACATCACGGTATTTTTGATATAGCTTATTTGCGGTGTATCCCAAATTTGATTGTTTTCGCACCGCGAAATGAAATAGAATTACGAAATAGTATGTACACAGCCTCTTTGGGTCTTGATTTGCCCATCGCGATTAGATACCCTCGTGGCCGTGGCAGATTGATGGATTGGAAACAATCCTATTCTAAAATTAAAATTGGAAAAGGAGAACAACTAAAAGAAGGAAGTTCTATTGCTATACTCACTATTGGCTCGATAGTGAACAATGTTCTGGATGCATTGGAATTAATGAAAAAAAATGATATCGCAATTTTTGACATACGGTATGTAAAACCTTTGGATGAAAATTTGTTACATAAGGTTTTTAAGAAGTATCAGACCGTTGTTACCGTTGAAGATGGAGTTAAGGCTGGCGGTTTTGGAAGTGTGGTACTTGAGTTTGCCGCTTTACACAACTACAAAAACAACATACATTTACTGGGTATTTCTGATAGTTTTCCGGAACACGGCACTATCGAAGAACTTCATGATTTGAGTGGACTTTCGCCAAACAAACTAGCGGCATTTTTAAAAAGACTTCAATAAAAAAAGACTGCCATTTCTGGCAGCCTTCTTCTAATAAACAATTAAACTACTATTAAAATTATTTGATAATCAACTTTGAATTGTGGGTATAATTTTCACCTTCTATTTGAATGATATACACACCCGCATTTAAATTACCTGCTTGCAGGTTAATAGTACCTGTCATATTCACTTCTTCAGAAAACACAATACGTCCATTGATATCAAAAATTGAAACAGTACTTTGTCCCATATTTTGTCTTGAAACAATATTGATATCTCCTTGTGAAGGATTGGGGTAAATCATAAAATTATTGAGTGACTGACCTTGATTACTTAGTAAACAATCCTCAGGAACATCAAAAGCTTCTACCTGGTCAAAACGGTTGTTTGAACTACCTTGACTTGCGCTTAAACCAAGTCCTCTGTTTGCAAATACATTCCAAATTAAACATCTGTTTACCCCATTATTTGCCAACTCATCGGCTTGAAGAATTGCATCTCGTCCGTTTACGAAACCTGGGCTGCAAACTTGAAGTTTTAATGCATCCACTACAAGTTGAAGAGCGATGTTGTTACCACCTGTACCTTCATAAAAATCGGGGTCAAAACCATATTCATCAATTAGTGCCCA
>DAINOA010000119.1:2866-5642 GCA_036735625.1 Planktosalinus sp.
GGTGTTGCAAAATTTGCGTTATTCATTCCACCACCATCTTGTGCATCAGCATTTACTGAGTCATTTCCTAATCCTAATCCTGAATAGTTAGTTTCTTGAAAATTGCCGCTGGGCTCGTCAAAGCCATATCTTGCAAAAACATCGTGAATGATATTATTCCAATAAAAAAGATTTGTTGTTGAGCCATCAACATAACCCACAGGTTGTTGATTGAAGTCAAAAGGAAAATCAAAGTTTAAATCAGGGCCACCTTCTGCAGAGTTACCGCCGTTGTTACCTGCTAAATCTGCTCTTGCTCTAACGTTATTTCCTCTGGTTACAGTAAATTCCGGACCGGGAACTCCGTTTGTATCATGCCATCCAAAAGGAGAAGTTAGTGGATCTGCAGGTTCCAGAATTAATTCATCATCACCATGGTTAGGGCTTTCGTTTGGCATTGCAAAAACACGATATTGAGCACCGTCAACAAGACTGTATGTAGTGACTTCAAGAATACTTTTTTCAATAATTCTTGAAGCAGCCCTATTGTGTTCTGTTAAATGAGCTTCTCCAAAATTACAACTCGTTACCCAATCATGCGTATCTATTAATTGTCCTGTTTGAGCATCTATACGAACACTGTACCAGTGACTTCCGTCAATGATGTAAATGTCTAAATCCCATGCGAGGCGTAATGTTGTTTGTTCATCATTGGGTTGAAGAACTAATTTTACATTGATATTTTCCTGAGAAATAGCACCATTGTTGAAAACATATTTATTTGCTTCGGGGGTTTCAATCAACTCAAGACCACTTGGTGTGTTTAAGCCTAATTGAGAAGCTGCCTGAGTGATGGCTTGTTCCGGCGTGAGACCGGGACTTGTTGTATTTACCTTTTGTGATAGGAGTGGAATAAAACTTTGAGTAACGTGTTTTACTTCATTGTTGTTTGCAATTGCAAAATTTGCGATGGCATTGAAAACCTCAATACCCTGATATCGCTGCACACTGTAAACGTGGTTTACTTTGGTGCTTTTTGAGTAATGCTGACTGTAAACTTGAATGTCTGAAACATCTTGAGAGTTTAACCCTAGTGCCGATCGATTTTCATTAAAATAGGACTCGATGACTCCCGAAAAATCTTGTGCATTTAAAAGTCCAAAAGAAATAAATGCAACGAAAAGAATAGTTTTTTTCATTTAAAAAAGAATAGTGGCTTTAAACCGTTAAAATTAAGTACTTTAAAATTTTGAATGCTAAATATAATAGAAACTTATTAAACTAACAAATGTTTGTTTTGTTTTAACTTTTTATTATTTTTATTGAACATTTTTACCATTTAGTTTATTGAATATTAATAAGGCATTCCCATCTGTTAGTCCAGCAATATAGGTGCAGGTGTTTATGAGGTGATTGTATAAGTTAGTTTCTTCTTGATGGATTAAAAAATCTATATCTTCAAGGAGAAGTTTATCATAATGTGAGCTTACTGTATTAAAATTATTTTCAACAGCTTGCGTGTATGCATCAAGTAATGTTGATAATATTTTATAACCGGCAATTTCCTTGTCTATGACCTCACGACTTTTGTAGATTTTTTGAATGCTTATTTTAATGATATCATTGATTTGAGCTTGAAAAGAACTTTTTTCCAAAAGCGACTGGTTAAACTGACCTTTTAGGATTTGTTGTTCATTTTCGATAAAAATGTTGACAGCTTCAGTGATAAGTCTGTTGATAGCAAGCGACCTTAAATAACTTATCCTGTCTGAGGTGTTTTTTAATTGGTGGTATTTTGAAATATTCAGGCTTTCTTTAACCAGTTTTGTTAAATATTCCAGTGCAAACTCTTCATCAATCCAACCCAAATTGATGCCGTCTTCAAAGTCGATAATGGTATAACAAATATCATCTGCGGCTTCCACCAGAAATGCGAGGGGGTGCCTGTTGTAATGAATATCTCCCGGGTTTCCTCTTTTTAATAACCCCAACTCTGATGCTACTTCATTGAAAAATGGAGCATCAGATTGAAATACTCCAAATTTTTTATCACAGATATCGTTTGTGGGCTTTTTGGGTAGCGATTCTTTGGGGTATTTCATAAAAGCACCCAGTGTGGCATAGGTGAGTCTCAAACCGCCTTCAACTCCTTCTCTGCTTTGGGTTAAAATTTTAAATCCGTTGGCGTTTCCTTCAAAATCAATAAGGTCTTGGTATTGCTTTTCTGTTAAGTGTTGATTAAAACGTTTTCCATTTCCGTTAAGGAAATAGTTGCCAATGGCTTTTTCACCACTATGTCCAAAGGGTGGATTACCAATATCGTGTGCCAATGAAGCGGCAGCAACTATAGCTCCAAAATCATTGATGGTATAACCCAATGTATCTTTTAAATGAGGGTGCTTTTCCAAAATCGCTTTGCCTACTTGACGCCCCAGTGAGCGACCCACTACTGATACCTCCAGACTGTGAGTCAAACGGGTATGAACAAAATCTGTTTTTGATAGAGGGATCACTTGTGTTTTATCTTGTAAACTTCTAAAGGCTGAAGAAAAAATGATGCGATCATAATCAACTTCAAAGGCGAGACGGGTTTCATCTTGCTCTATACGGATTCTTTTTGTGGTATCGCCTTGTTTTTTTAGTGATAAGAGTTGTTCCCAGTTCATTATTTGTTCAAAGTTTAAAGTTCAAAAATTCAAAGTTTGGTTTCAAGTTCTTGGAATTTGGAATTTAATTTTTGGTGCTTGGTATTTGCCCTTTGGTGCTTTTTTTAAAATTGCAAGATACCATTTCTTGA
>DAINOA010000120.1:0-5634 GCA_036735625.1 Planktosalinus sp.
AAACAATGAGTAGCGGAGTGAGTGCTTATCTGGGTGGTATGCTGGGACTGGGGAATATCGTTACTTCCAATTCGTCTGCCTGTACCACCGGTACCGAAGCGATTGCCCTCGCTTATGAACGTATCAAAACAGGAAAGGCCAAACGCATCTTAGCTGGAAGCACCAGTGATGGCGGACCTTATGTATGGGCGGGGTTTGATGCGATGCGCATTTTGCCACACGGCTTTAATGACACTCCTAAAGAAGGTTCACAGCCTATGAGTGCCAGGGCTTCGGGTTTTGTTCCCGGTTGTGGAGCGGGTGCGCTGGTTTTGGAGTCGCTTGAGAGCGCTGAAGCTCGTGGAGCAACCATTTATGCAGAGATTACCGGTGCAGCGATCAATAGTGGCGGACAACGCAACGGTGGCAGTATGACAGCCCCCAACCCTATAGCAGTGCAGCGATGTATCACAGACGCGCTGAAAGATGCCGGTATCACCGGAAAGGAGATTGACGCCATCAACGGCCACCTTACCGCTACCACCAAAGATACTGAAGAAATCCAAAACTGGTCCAAAGCATTGGGGCGGGAGGGAAGTGACTTTCCATTTATCAATTCGCTAAAAGGCATGACCGGTCATTGCCTCAGTGCCAGTGGAAGCATCGAAGCCGTGGCTACTGTGTTGCAATTGCACCACAACTTTTTATTTCCGAATGTGAATTGTGAAACCATTCATCCTGATATTTTAGAAGTAATTGATTCTGAATGCATTCAGCGAAAGCTAAAAAATGTCGAATTAAATACCATTGCAAAAGCGAGTTTTGGCTTTGGTGATGTGAATGCGTGTATTTTCTTTAAACGAAAAGAAAATGAATAACAGAAGAGAAAAGAAGACCAATGCCGGATGACTGATGCCTCAAAAAAACGATCAACTCTAATCAGGGAAGTTCAAGTGACTTATATCTAACATCTAATGTCTAAAAAATGACTGAAAAAGAAATCTATTTCAAGCTGGAACCCATCATCAAGGACTACCTTCCCGAAGATGTAAACAAAGAGCAAATAACACCTGAAAGTAACCTCACGAAAGAATTAAACATCAATTCCTCCCATTTGGTTGATATTATTCTTGATGTTGAAGATACCTTTCAAATTGCTCTGACAAATGATGACATGGAGCAATTGCATACCGTGAAGGATGCGGTTAGGATAATTCAAGGTAAACTTCAACCTTAAAACTGTTTCAAAAAGGTAATTTTACTGATAAATTGTCTCGAACTTTGAACAGGGTCAATCAAATCTGTTTGAGTATCATTAAACACAAGATAGATAAATGACAATGGCATATACTCCCAGCTAAAACGCACATTCCATCTACCTTGTTCTACAAAACTGTTGAATTGGTAAAAAGTGGACAGTTGCACTCTTGGGTTTAAAGCCAGTCTTAAATTTGCAGAATACAAATCTGTTTTTTTGTTTTCGTTATCAACGCCCAAATTTTTAAGAGAGTTATGTTCATAATTTCCTCCCACTGAAATATTTGGAATAGGGGAATACCGGATGCTTGAGAATATGTTTTGTCTTTTCCCATTGTAAAAAGAACCCCAAACATAATTAATAACAAAGGAAAGTTTTTTAGACTGATCTGAATTGTATTGTACAACCTGTGTGGTATAAAAATAATTTTTCTGTTCCAATTGAATTCCTAAGGGGGCAAAATCAAAATTGATATTTTGCCATGTAGGGGTTATGGCATACCGAAGCAATCCGTTATCCTTAAAAATTATATAAACAGGAAAAACGTAAATACTTGCCTGTTGAAAATTTGAAAAATCAGATAAATCGTGGTAATAATCGATAAATGAGCCCACATCCCAAAACCGAATGATTGAGCTTTCTTTTTTTGGTCTCCATCTGTAATATCCACCCGGACTGTGATGCATCACATTGTTTTGAAAAACAAAACCCATATCTGCTTTATAGTCTTGACTAACAAAAGTGTTTACATAACCCAAATAAAAATCTTTTGTTCGCCGTCCCGCAAACATTCGGCCGGCTAATCCTTTGGTATTTAGTTCGTCATCGTTAGAAAAAGAGCCCATGTAAGTAATTGTGAGTTCGCTATTGGGTCTAATTAAACCATCAAGTGTAAGGGTTGAATTTTGCTTTTGGGACAAGCTTAAGTCATTTGAACGTTCATCAAGCCGGTGGGTAAGCATTATTCCCACATTATTTTCTTTACCGTAATTTTTAATGTATCTGGCAACGCCAAAATTTGCTCTAGGGCTATTGTCTGTTTCACTTTGTCTTACATACATACCGGCAATGGTTTGGTTTTCATTTTTGTTAGTAAAGCGTGTTCCAACATCAATGGGAGCAGGTGTTGCATTGAAAGTGCCTTCGAGTCCAATTGTTCTGCTAAAAAAGGGACGCACTTGTGTGTTTGAACCCCCAGACCAAATACCGGAATTTTCCAGAAAAAACTGTCTTCGTTCAGGGAAAAAGATATTGAAACGTTCCAAATTAACCACCGCCCTGTCAACATCTGCCTGGGCAAAGTCGGTATTTATGGTTAAGTCTAAAACGGCATTGGGTGAAATAACCCATTTGGCATCTCCACCTATCTTAACGTTGTTATTTTTGTTTGTGAGACTATTTCCTGTTTTGTTTTCATCATATTGATACAAGGAATAGGGTTCAATACGAATGTTTGCTGCCGGAGGTGGCACCTCTAGTCCGGTTAATTTGGCAGCATAAGTCATCCGGTATTGGGAAAGGGATTGTGGTATGGGCGGAAATACTGTTTTTTCAAAGTCTCTGCGCGCCAGTCTGTAAAATGTGATTCCCCAACTCACGGGTTGACCTGCATCCGGTTTGTCATAGCGAATGGTTTTAAATGGTATAGCAAACTCAGCAAACCATCCGTTTTCTACTCTTTGAGTGCGCACTGTCCAAAGTGCATTCCAATCTACATCTGTATTTGAATCATTAAAATTCTGAAGGTCCAACTGGTTACTGAAGGGTGTTGTTTGAAACGAAACCGCATATTGTTTAGTGTTTTGGGCATCTATCTGAATCCCAAACACTTCATTTTCATTTGATGAAAAATCCCTGCTTAAGCCCTGCATACGGTATCCACTGGTAGCCAGAGAGTCTTCACAAAAGACGCCGAAGTAAATATTTTTATCATCATAAAGAATTTTCACTCGTGTTTTGTAGTTATAAGAACCTCCTTGCAAAGGTTCAACCCTGTAAAATTCATTTACTTCAGGCGCATTTGCCCAATCAGGTTCGTCCAGTTTACCATCAATTTGAATAATTCCCTGAGCTCGTGTAGCGTTAATTTCCACAGGATTTTCAGGTGATGGAAAATAATTGTCATCTTGTTGTGCTTTTGCGAAAAAAACACAGGCCAAGAAACTCCAAAACGTTGCTATTGTTTTCATTTTTTTTAATCAAAACTTAATTGTTAATTAAAAAGTTATTGTAAGCGACAAAGACCATTTTCATGGATTGAGACCAAAATGGAACATCATGAGTTCCGGGCGACTCGATATAGGTGAATTCTGTGGTGATTTCCTGCAACTGGGTTTTAAATTGCCTGGCATCTTCTATAAAATAATCTTGAGTCCCACAGGTAATCAGTATAAATGGTAAATTTTCTTTAGGTGCTGCTCTTAAAAGATGGTAAAGGTCATTTAACTGGACATCTTCCAGACTTTTAAACACAGTTCCTTTTGGGGTTCGTTCTTGGTCTGTGGAAAAATTTATTACATCGATAACTTTACGATTATTGCTCCAAAGCATGGGGCTATTCCAATCCAATGTATCTTTTATAAACTCTTCCTTTATGTTTTGTGTATAATTCAATGCCCCGGAAATTGAAAATATGAACCCAAAATTATCGGGGTTTTTCAACCCTATGCTTATAGCTCCAAAACCTCCCATACTTAAACCACCAAGGCTTTTTTTATTTCTTTCAGCAGCAATAGTATATTTTGACTCCACATCCTTGACTAAATCTTTCACAATCATGTCTTCCCATTTATGAGGTTTGCCATCTGTTTACATACCAGCTATTACCCGCATCCGGTAATATTATAATAGTGCTATATGTTGAGGCTAAATCTATATTTAATTTTGCATAGGAAAGCCAAGAGGTATAATTCCCGGTATGCCCGTGTAACAAATACATGACCGGGTATCCAGATATCAATTTAGGATCATAAGAAGAGGGTAAAATAACGGTATACTTTAAATGCAATGCAACAGATGGGCTATAAAAATTTTCTACAAGAATTTTTTCATTTTGAGCAAACAAGCAATTGCTAAACAAAAAAAGAAGCGCGAATAGTTTAATTGGTTTCATACTGTTGTTTTAAAAAAAAAAAAATTACCCGGTTAAAGGCCAGTGATCTGCCATTTGCAATTTTCCTTCTTTCCAGATTCTTGTTTCCATTTCAGTCATCAAACAGTTTTCCAACTGTTTGATAATTTTAGCTTTATTGAGATATTGGCCAATAAAGACAAGTTCTGTTTTTCGGTCCCCAAAATCTGGATGCCAACCTGCTTCAATGTGTTGCTGGTTCTCCACAAAAGAGGCATAGTTGATGCGCTCCTGAAAATGCATGGAAGCCCACCAGACACCTGCATTATCTGCTTTGCAAGAACCACCCGCAGAGCTCCACACCAATGCCTGGTCAGGCCGTGATGCCAGCCAGAACAAACCCTTACTGCGAATCACACTCGAAGGAAACCCTGTGCTTATGTAATTCAGAAAACGTTCAGGATGAAACGGTTTTTGTGTTCTGAAAACAAAAGAGCCAATGCCATATTCTTCCGTTTCCGGAATGTGCTCGCTCTCCAGTTCCTTAATCCAGCCTGCAGATGCTTCTGCTTTTGCATAATCAAAAAGGCCGGTATTGATTACTTCGTTTAGTGGCACAGTTGCATCTTTGGCGGGCAGGATTCGGGCAGCACTGTTGAGCTTTCCGAGTATGGCATAGAGCTCTTTGAGTTGGTTTTCAGTAATCAGGTCAATTTTATTTATTACAATCACATCTGCAAACTCCACCTGGTCTGTGAGTAAATTGACGATGGTGCGATGGTCTTCTTCCATTTCGGTGAGGTTGCGCGAGCTTAAAAAATCGGCACTTGAAAAGTCTTTTAAAAAGTTAAAGGCATCCACCACGGTTACCATGGTATCTATATAACTAAAACGGCTTAAGTCAATGGCACCGTCTTCACTCTCAAACGTGAAGGTTTGTGCAACCGGGATGGGTTCAGAAATACCGGTGCTTTCAATGAGCAGATAATCAAAGCGGTTTTCTTTTGCAAGGCGTTCCACTTCGATCATTAAGTCTTCCCTCAGGGTGCAGCATATACAGCCGTTACTCATTTCAACGAGTCTTTCATCGGTGCGGGAGAGGGTGTTTTCATTTTCGATAAATTGAGCATCAATGTTGACCTCACTCATATCATTGACTATTACAGCCACTTTTAAACCTTCTTTGTTGTGCAAAATGTGGTTGAGCAGTGTGGTTTTTCCCGCACCTAGAAAGCCGCTTAGTACTGTTACAGGTAATTTATTCATCAGAGAGTAAGTTTATATAGTTTCTAAAATGGGTTTCATCGACATTCACGGCATTCCATTC
>DAINOA010000121.1:0-5615 GCA_036735625.1 Planktosalinus sp.
AGGACGCATCTCCTGCAGTGGTTTGGTCAGCAATTGGTTGAATAGTTGGGTCTGTAGTATCTTCTACAGTTACATCAAAACTGGTTACGGCGTCGTTGCCAGCGGTATCAGTTACTGTAAGAGTCACAGTTGTTGTTCCGCTAAATACGGTTCCTGCGACGGGGTTTTGAGTTACAATTGGGTTTGTATCACAATTGTCTGACACCACTGCGAGTGCAGTAAAATCGGCAAGAGTAGCCTGACAGGACGCATCTCCTGCAGTGGTTTGGTCAGCAATTGGTTGAATAGTTGGGTCTGTTGTGTCTTCAATAATGACATCAAATGATGTTGTGGCAAAGTTGCCGGAAGCATCAGTGGCTGTCAATGTTACTGTGGTTGTACCGGTAATTAAAGTGCCCGGAACAGGGTTTTGTGTAATTGGAGGTGTACCACAGTTATCTGTTGCAGTTACAAGTGAGGTATAATCTGCCAATGTTGCCTGACAATTACTGTCACCGCTTATTGTTTGATTTGAAGCCGTACCAATGTTTGGAACAAGATTGTCAATCACAGTAACATTTGCTTGCGCCGTACTGAAGTTTCCTTCGGTGTCTGTAACTGTTAGTGTGACTATTTGATTTCCAAGAGCTGAACAGTTAAATATATTGGGGCTTACAGCCAAAGAAGCAATACCACAGTTGTCTGAAGAACCGTTGTTGATATCATTTGCTGAGATTATTGCTTGTCCATTGATGTCAAGGAAAACAGTCATATCCTGAGCTAAAGCAACCGGAGGTACATTGTCTGCTGAAGCTGTTGCTTCGGCTCTAAGGCCTGTACAACTGCTTGCTAAATTTGTTTCTCCTAAAATGTTCATTACATAATGAACATCTGGAAAACCTACAGCCGCAAGAGTCGTGGGTTGATTTAATCCACAGTCTGCAGCAGAAAGATATGAATTAGCAGTTTCACCCTGATTGTTTGATCCCATAAAGAATAATGAACTACCATTATCAGGCGTGTGAACTTCCATCACTAGAATAGCTCCTCCAGGCACAGAAATTGAAACGGGCACATTAACTATAGTTCCATTATTTGCAGTTGTAAGAGGAATATTTGCGCTAAATATTTGGGTTAAATTGGTTATGTTAAAAGCACCGTTTAATGTGTGTAATCGTACCGTGGCTGTAAAATTATTATTAACAGACTGAACACCAAATTGAATTTGATTTATATCAAATTGTTGTGTTATTCCAAAATCATTTTGCAAGTTAAAGACTCTCCAATAACTACTGGTTCTATGAAAGCCATTTCCAGCTCCACAAGCTACGCTGCCTGTACTGATGTTTTGTGAATTAGAATGTGTAACGGTTGCAGCTGTTGGAACCGGGTCTAAAACTTCTTCAGCATAGACACTGGTTGTTCCGGCAGGGTTAAAGGTGTATGAAGGTCCTGTAAAAAGAAGTGTTCCACCGGTAGCGGCATCATACCATTCAATGGTGTTTCCGGGATCATTGGGTGTAGCTGTTAAGGTAACGCTATCACCACTACAAAACGTATCGTTTGAAACTGAGGGTGCATCAGGTGCTTCTGTTACGTTTATAATAATGTTTGCTGTACCTCCACAAATGCTTGTGTAAGTCACCGTGTGATTTCCAACTCCGGCAACGTTGGGATCAAAGGTGTAGGTATTTCCATTTCCATCATCTGTCACACCCGGTCCTGAATAAGCGCCACCACCCGGGGAACCACCGGTTAAACCTGATTGAATTCCTTCGGTAACACAGTATGATTCTGATGCAGCAAAGGATGTAGGCGGTAAATCAAACGCTTGTATGTTATCTGCATTACTGTTGCTGCTTCCTTGAGAAGCACTAAATCCTAAACCTCTTTTGGCAAAAGCATCCCAAATAATACATTGATTTGCTCCACCATAAAGGGCTATGTCTGCTGCAAGGATGGCATTTCTTCCGTCAACAAATCCGGGAGAACAACCTTGCAATTTAAGACCTTCAGTTACAAGCATCATCGAAATGTTATTTCCTCCGGTGCCATTGTAAAAGTCTGGATCAAATCCATATTGGTCAATAAGTCCCCAAGTCATTTCCCAAAGCATCATAGCCCATACGGAGCCAACACCATGTGGTACAGCGTGAGTTTGAGTCCTCAAATAAGTGTGTGAATTTACCGCCATATTTGTACTATACGGAAATTCTCTGATACCGGGACCATTTCCGGCTTGACCTACAAGCCAGGTTCCAATTCCTCTCGCATCAGGGCCTTGGTCTCCGGGCTTCATTGTCAATAATAAAGCGTAGTAATCACTCCAGCCTTCACCCATTTGTTCTTGATTAGACAAACAATTTACTCCTGCTCCACCCGTTAATCTAAATGATATTCCATGGCCATATTCATGTATAATTACACCATTATCTAAATCACCGTCTCTTGAACCACAAGTGAACATTTGCATTCTTGGTGGATTTCCGTCGATTGGAGTGGCAAAATTTGCATTACAGGTTCCTGCTCCATCTTGAGCTTCAGCTCTAACCCAGTCATTTCCGAGACCTCCATTTCCATAATTATTTTGTTGAAAATTACCACTGGCTTCGTCAAAACCATACTGATAAACAACATCGTGAATGATGTTATTCCAGTAAAATAAATTTGTAATTGCTGCCGGTAATGATCTATTTGCAGTAGACCAAGTTGTATTGATAGGAAAATCAAAATTTAATGTAGGACCTCCATCTTGATAGGCTCCCTGAGTACTGTTATTTCCATCTATATCTTCATATGCCCTCACATTATTACCTCTAGTGTTGGTATGTTCTACTCCCGGTGAACCATTGGTATCATGCCACCCAAAAGGGGAAGCGGTTAAGTTTTCAACACCGGTGACAAGGGTTCTGTTTCCATGATTGGGACTTTCTACAGGCATAGCATATACTCTGTAACTACCGCCGAGCATAGCGCCATATTCTGCAATGGACTCTTCCATTGTAACTACATCTGTATGGTAGTCTGAATGACTGTTTTTTTCAAGGTGTTCATGACTATGGTCGTGATTATCAAGGTCATTGTGAGCATCTATAAGATGTGCTTCACAAACATGTTCAAATCCGCAGTTTGTCTGCCAGTCGATTTTATCGATAATTTCACCTGTTTGGGCATCTACTTTATAGTTAAAATAGTTTCTACCTTGAATATCATCTATTGCCAAACTCCAGACTAACACAACATCTCCTTTTTTGTTTTGTTGATACATTAGCTTCACAGGAATATCTGTACTTGATATACCCCCTTTGCTAATAATGTATTCTTGCTTTTTAACATCTACGACATCAAGTACTTTCAAATTTTCAGAAATACGATAGTTTGAATGACTTGCTGCTACAGCAACAGCTTGAAGAGGTGTTAAAGAAGGTGATTTACTTCCTTTTACTTTGTTTGAAACATCACCAATAAAATTATTGTTTTTACTTACAACCTCACCGGTCGAAGCAATATGAATACTGGCTTCAGCACCATAAATTTCAATATCGTTTACAGTTTGTCTGTAATAGATATGATGTACACCACTTGTACTACTCACATGCTCACTGGTAATAATCCAGTTTGCAACATCTTCTTCATTGAGATTTTTGCTATCCTGAGTTTGAAGTTTAGTTGTTAATGAATTGTGGTAAGCATCAATTTGTTTTGTTGCTTCTTTTAGATCTTGTGTGTAGGTTATTTGGATTGCAAATAAAAAACACATTACATAGGGAATAATGTATTTGTTGTTCATAAGTTTGGGATTAACGTTGTATTATAATTTGAAATCTTTCATGAGGGGTATCAGCAAAGACAAAGCGATAGCTTTTACCTGTGCCTGCATAAGTACGGGCGACAAGTTGAAATGTATGAGTGCCAGCCGGCAGTACGATTGATCCTTTTCCGGCTAAATAAAAATATCCTGCAGCATAGGCGCCTCCTCCAGAGCCTGTTAGGTTTGTATAATAATCTGAATCAAAAGCAACTTTTGTTGTTGCACCATTCACTTGAACCCAAGAACTGTATTGTCTGGGAGAGCCATCTGTAATTACGCCGTGATCATTGGGAAAAGGATTTCCAGACGGCGTGTTTGTTGAAACTCTGACACTAAACTGATAGTTCAAGTGAACAACAGATTCTTGTGTTAATGTTATTGTTTGAAGAGCACCGATATTTGTTGTTGCTGCTTCACCATTATCACTTCCAACAACAATACCTCCAAATTCACCCGATGAAGGGATAAAGTTAACAGAATTTAAAGCCATGAAATTTTGAACTAGCGAAGGTCTTAAAAGTAAATCTCCATTAGGATTAACATAGATTGGCATTGGGTCTGAACTTGTGTAATGAGTATTGTTAGTAAAGTTGAGTTCATCGATTCTAACAGTATTGTTGTCACCGGCAATATGGAAAATTGTTTCAGGAGAATTGGTATTTATACCTATTCTATTATCTGTACCATCAACAAAAAACATATTTTCATTTCCTTGGGATTCAAATCGGGTATTGATGTTTTCACCTAAGTTATTTATAAGCACAGTATTTTGAGAATCTCCAAAAAATCTCACAAATTCTTTGTCATCAGCACTTAATGCCAGTTGATCAACGGTTGGTGACCACAAGCCCAGATTTGTATTTTCTTGAAATGAATAAAAAGGTATATTGTTAATTCCTCTTGACATTCCTCTCAAACTTTGAGTATTTCGGGGAACTCTTAAACGATTTATATCGTTTGTTCTAAAATCGACTCTTCTGTTAATTGTCGTACCAATAAAATCTGTTCCAGAGTTTACATTGTTGTTGCCTGCAATGCTCCAAATTCGATCATTTGAACGTAATCTGATCCATTGACCTCCATCCCAATAGTAATAACCTGGTGTCACAACTGAGCTACCTAGTCCTGAATTTGCAGTATTATAAATCAATAATCCGGTAGTAGCAGAGGGGGTAATGGTTATATTATCAAGTGTACTTAGTAATGGAACTCTGGGCGTCAAAATTCCTTTAGTGTTACTCTCTACATCTAATATAGCACCACTCGAAAAATTAGTAGTTCCTATGCCCACTTGCGAAAAAGAACTATTTGCAAATAACAACGCAATGGGTATAAATAAGCCTACAAATTGAGTAAGTTTGTTCATTTAGTTTGATTTAGGGATGGTAAATGTAATGTGAAACAATTCTAAAAAACAAATAAAAGACGACAAAAAGTTTATATTTTCGATAAAGTGTAAATAATTGTAGGAAAAATATTATAAAATAGTATCATTCAATATGATAAGTGTCCAAAATCAACTTTTAAACAGCTATTTTAAAGAGTATTTTAAGTTAAAAAACTTACCTGAGGTTTCTTTAAAACGAGAAGATCTAATACACCCTTTTGTGTCCGGAAATAAGTTCAGGAAACTCAAATATAATTTGATTGAAGCAAAAAATCAACAGAAAATCAGGTTGCTCACTTTTGGCGGTTCCTTTTCAAACCATATAGCTGCAACAGCTGCAGCAGGTCGAGAATATGGCATTCAAACTATAGGTGTTATTAGAGGTGAAGAACTTGTTAAAAAAATTGATGAAAATCCTACACTTGCTTTCGCGAAAGC
>DAINOA010000122.1:0-5607 GCA_036735625.1 Planktosalinus sp.
TCTATTAAATGATTATGTTTAATGAAAACATCATCAAAAAATAACTGAACTGAATGTCCAAAAATAATGGGGTCTGAAACTTTCATCATCGTGGCTTTCATATGAAGTGAAAACAAAACATCTTTTGCTTTAGCATCATTAATTTGGGCGTTTAAAAAAGCAATCAATGCCTTTTTACTCATAAAAGTCCCGTCAATTATTTCACCCTGAAGTACTTTTATGTCACTTTTTAAAGTGGTGGTTTTTCCTGAGTTATCAATATGATTGATGGTCAAGGTATCGTTTTGAGATAGCGTTAAGGATTTTTCATTATTAAAGAAATCACCATGGGTCATTGTTGCCACGTGAGATTTAGAATCTTTGCTCCATGCACCCATAGAATGAGGGTGTTTTTTAGCGTAATTTTTTACTGCTTTGGGTGCTCTTCTGTCTGAATTTCCTTCACGTAAAACAGGATTTACTGCGCTTCCTTTTATTTTGTCATAACGGGATTTAATTTCTTTTTCTTTTTCATTTTGAGGGTCTTCAGGATAATCGGGCAGGGCAAATCCTTTGGACTGCAATTCTTTTATGGCCTCCACAAGTTGAGGCACCGAGGCGCTTATGTTTGGAAGTTTGATGATATTTGCCTCAGGTGTTTTAGCAAGATTTCCCAGTTCTTCGAGATCATCGTTTATTTTTTGATTTTCAGTTAAAAAATCAGAAAATTTAGCAAGAATGCGGCCCGCAAGTGAAATATCTCGTGTTTCTAGTTTGATTCCTGCTGGTGCAGTAAATGCTTGAACAATAGGTAAAAATGAATAGGTCGCAAGAGCGGGAGCTTCATCAGTTTTGGTATAGATGATCGTGGATTGTTTTGTCATGAAAAAGGATTTTATAAAAAATTTGATATGGTAAATTTGGTACCTTGAGAAGGTATCAAGGTTTGCAAATATAAGCATTTACAACTCCTTTTAAAAGTGCAGGAAACGATTATTTTCTACTGTTATCTTCTAAAATTAACATAGGAAATAAATGATAAAAGCAGTAACTTTGAAAAACAAGCTTCCAGATTATGCAAAAAGGTGTTCATCATATCCAAATACAACGACAAAAGGCAAATAATCTTTCTACACAAGAAGATGTTGTTGCTGTTGAAGAACCGCTTGAAATTCAAGTGCAGGAATTTGGAGCAAACCTTGCACAGTCCATTTCAGTTACGATGCGCACACCCGGCAATGACGAAACTCTTGCTCTTGGGTTTTTATTTACTGAAGGACTTCTTAAAAACTATAATCAGGTAAAAGCCGTATTTCCATTTGGTGAAAATAAAATCGTAGTTCAACTACAACAAGATGTGTCAATCCAACTAGGCAAAACCGAACGTAACTTTTACACCACCAGCAGTTGTGGTGTGTGTGGTAAAAGCAGTATCGAAGCCATTAAAACTAATTCACAATTTAAGATATCAACTCCTGTAAAACCTTCAAAAGAGCTATTATTTGGTTTGCAAGAAACGCTTTCAAATCAACAATCCTTGTTTAGCCTTACCGGAGGCATTCACGCCGCAGCGCTCTTTGATTTTTCCGGAAAACTTCTTTTAATTCAGGAAGATGTGGGCAGACACAATGCCTTGGATAAACTCATTGGTGAGGCGCTAAAGCACCAAAAATTGCCTTTAACAAACACACTTTTACTCCTTAGTGGCCGCGCCAGTTTTGAACTGATTCAAAAAGCTGTGATGGCAGGAATTGGCATTATTGCTGCGGTGGGCGCACCTTCAAGCCTTGCCGTCGAGCTAGCAAAAGAACACAATCAAACACTTATTGGCTTTTTAAAGAAGGATGGATTTAATGTTTATTCCGGCGAAATTTCCTAAAAAATAATTATATAGATATTTTCTTATCTTTGGTAGTAACCAAAAGTTTTGCCTGTTATGTCTAAAAATTTAAGTGAATTATCTGCCAGAAAAGGATTGGAAGACAATCTTTTTGATAAAATGGGCAAACTTGCTTTGCAAACCGGCACACCCTCATCTGAAAGTTTAGAGCAGTTGGCTCAGGAGTTTTTAATTGGAAAAGCCAACACCTTTGGCACCGCATCCTTCTATGATTTTATGAAGCCTGAAAACAAAGGTAAAAAAGTATATGTATGCAATGGTACCGCCTGTGTTTGTGCAGGTACACAAGAGGGAGTCATTGAGCGTTTAAAGCAACATTTTGATGAAGACGAAATTGGTCATATGACCTGTTTGGGGCGTTGTCACGAAAACAGTGCCTATCATTATCAAGGGAAGAATTATTCAGGTGTTGACCTGGATCACTTCTTTAAAGATACTGCAAAAACGCTTCCACATAGAAAAGACAATTATACCGTAAAAAGCAACGGAAAGGCCATTTTAACCAAAGCGTTTACATCCATAGAAAACTATTATGCCCCATTTATAGAAGCCTTAAAAAAAGAACCGATTGCCGTTTTAAAAGAAATCAAAGATTCAAATGTAAGAGGTAGAGGTGGAGCCGGTTTTCCAATGGGACTCAAACTCGAGTTTTGCCGAAATGCCCAAAGCGATGTGAAATTCATTATTTGCAATGCAGATGAAGGTGACCCCGGGGCTTATTCAGACCGGTATTTATTGGAAGAACGACCGCATTCAGTGCTTTTTGGAATGCTAATTTCCGGTTATGTTACCGGAGCTGCTTATGGGGTTTTATACATCAGAGCAGAATATCCGGAATCGATTTCAATTGTTCAGGAAGCGATAGACACTCTCAAAACCGCCGGACTTTGCGGAAAAAACATTCAAAATAGTGGCTTTGATTTTGAATTTAAAATCATTCAGGCACAAGGTTCTTATATCTGTGGTGAAGAAACGGCCCTTATCAACTCCATTGAAGGCCAGCGACCTGAAGTGCGTGTTCGTCCGCCTTTCCCGGCACAACAAGGCCTCTTTAATAAACCCACCATTGTTAATAATGTAGAAACACTGGCAACCGTTCATCACATTTTGGAGAACGGAGGTGCCAACTGGAAAGCTCTGGGAACAGAAAAATCTTCCGGAACCAAACTTATAAGTTTAGATAGTTTTTTCAATACTCCGGGTATTTTTGAAGTTGAAATGGGAACGCCGCTCGTCGAAGTGGTTTATGAATTGGGCGGTGGTTTTAAATCTCCGGTGAAAGCCTTGCAAATAGGTGGTCCGCTTGGCGGATTGGTACCCATTCATAAAATTGAGGATTTGCAAATTGATTTTGAATCGTTTTCACAAAACGGATTCCTTTTAGGTCACGCTTCAATTGTTTGTGTGCCCGAAAATTTCCCTATCCTGAAATTTATTGAGCATTTGTTTGATTTTGCATCGTATGAAAGCTGTGGAAAATGTTTCCCTTGCCGTTTAGGAACCAAAAGAGGTCAGGAAATGGCAATGAAAGCCTTTACGTCAGATTATAAAATTGACCGCGTTTTATTTGACGATTTACTCACAACGCTGGAAAAAACATCCCTTTGTGCCCACGGCGGCGGAATTCCGCTTCCGGTGAGAAATGCACTCACTTATTTTGAAAGTGAGTTGAAACACTTTTTTAATTAAAAAAGCCGATGCTATGAAGACCGCTTTTATAAACAATATACCCTTCGAAATTAAAGATGGTGAAACCATTTTATCTTTTTTAAGAAGACATAAAGGGCAGCAAGCCGTCCCTACACTTTGTGATGCACCCAATCTCGATCCATTTGGCTCTTGCAGGGTTTGTTCAGTTGATGTGGCTTTTGAAGAAAACGGAAATGCAAAGACGTTGGCTTCCTGTCACACGCCCATTGCAGAAGGACAGTACATCTACCCCGATTCAAAATCAATTCAGTCCTTACGAAAAAACATCATCGAACTCGTTTTAACAGATCACCCATTGGATTGTTTGACCTGTGAAGTAAACGGAAACTGTGAATTACAAACCGTTGCAGCACAAGTTGGTATCAGAGACGTGCGCTATCCTGAAGGAGAAACCCATTTACACAAACAAAAAGATTTGAGCCATCCTTATATGACTTCAGATTTTTCAAAATGTATCAACTGCTACCGCTGTGTGAGAGCTTGTGATGAAGTGCAGGGTGAGTTTGTCTTGAGTATGGCCGGGCGAGGTTTTGACTCTCACATCATTAAAGGCATTGACCAAAGTTTTATGGAGTCAGATTGTGTGAGTTGTGGTGCGTGTTCTCAAGCTTGTCCCACTTCTGCGATTTCAGATATATTTCAGTCAAAAGCCATTGCTGCAACAGATGTAACCAGAACTATTTGTACTTATTGTGGTGTGGGTTGCAACCTGGATGTTTCCACACGCAGTGGAGAAATATTGAGTATTCAGGCGCCTTATGATGCCGAAGTCAACCAAGGGCACACCTGTTTGAAAGGGCGTTATGCTTTTAAATTTTATGACCACCCTGAACGCCTTGATGCGCCTATGATTAAACGAAATGGTGTTTTTGAAAAAGTAAGCTGGGACGAAGCCTACGATTACATTGCCGGTAAACTGACGAATTTTAAAAATGAGTTTGGCCCCGATTCGATTGCCGGAATCTCCTCTGCCAGATGCACTAATGAAGAAAATTATTTGATGCAGAAATTCATCAGAGCAGTTATTGGCACCAACAATATTGATGGGTGCTCCCGGGTATGTCATTCACCCACAGCACTGGGAATGCAAAAAACCTTTGGAACCGGTGCAGCCACAAACTCAATTGATGATATCAAAGATACCAATTGCATACTTTTGATTGGTGCAAACCCCACTGATGCTCACCCGGTGACAGGAGCAAAAATGAAACAGTTTGCTATGAAAACCGGAAATGTGTCCATCGTCATCGACCCGCGACGCACAGAATTGGCAAAATATGCCACCTATCACATCCCGCTAAGACCCGGTACCAATGTTGCCGTGCTTAATATGATGATGTATTACATCATTGAAGAAGGTCTCGTCGATACCTCATTTATTGAAACGCGCACAGAGGGTTATGATGACTTCATTGAGGAAATAAAGGCAATAGATTTAGACCATATTGAGCAGGTGAGTGGAGTTGACAGAAATCTTGTCAGCTGCAATCGCTTACGCGAAAGCGCCTAATGCTATGTCATTTCACGGACTAGGAGTTACTGAACACTCTCAGGGAACTTTTACTGTGATGCAGATTGCTGATTTAGCCTTACTCACCGGAAATATTGGTAGAAGAGGCGTGGGCGTAAATCCGTTGCGCGGTCAAAACAATGTGCAAGGAAGTGCCGATATGGGTGTTCAACCCCATCAAGGTGCCGGCTATTTAGACATTACAAAACCTGAAGTGAACAAACTCTACAACACCTTTTATGGTGTTGATGTCCCCAGCCACATTGGCTATAAAATTCCTGAAATGTTTGATGCGGCACTCAAGGGAAAACTCAAAGCCCTTTGGGTGATTGGTGAGGATATTGTTCAAACAGACCCCAACACACAAAAAGTGATTAATGCCCTGGAAAATACAGACTTAGTGATTGTTCAGGAATTGTTTATGACCGAAACAGCAAAATATGCTGATGTAGTGCTTCCCGGAGCATCCTTTTTAGAAAAGAGCGGCACATTTACCAATGGAGAACGA
>DAINOA010000123.1:0-5471 GCA_036735625.1 Planktosalinus sp.
GGCAGGCGGTAGCGGGCGGGGCTATCACGCCGCCGCTGAGGGCGCAGTTGGTGCAGGTGCTTTGGCTGCTCACCACTACGGGCGGGGCGGCTGCGGTTAAAGTGGGGCAAAACCCACCCTCATAAGCCCCCAAGTCCACCGTGCCGCCTTGTATGCGGTCTGCCCCCGCAATATCGGTGGTAATGCCGGGAGGGATAAGACTGTTATCGCCCGCATTGATAGCGGGGCTGCCTACTTGCAGGCGGATGCCATCATCGGCAGTGCGGGGTATGCCATCGGGTCCGGCGGGGTCGGCGGCATCCACAAAGAGGGGGTCGGCATTGCCATTTCCGCCAGGACAGTTGCTACAGCCCGTGTACCCGCCTTGTACGATAGAATAGGTGACAGTAGGGTTAGCATTAGAATTAACTATCCCCGAACTGTTGCCCCAAAGGATGCAGTTGGTCACAGTAGGAGAGGAGGATTGGTTAGTTATCCCGGAGCCAAAATTGTTGACAATAGTATTATTTATTATATTCGGGTTAACAGTAGCAGAAGCACTCAGGTTATAAATTCCTGCACCACCATTTGCAGAATTATTAAAAAAAAGGCAATTGGCTATAGTTGGGTTACATACTCCTGCAAATTGAGCAAAGTTGTTCACACCACCGCCATTTGTGACAGCAGAATTACTGATAAATTGGCAATTGATAATAGTAGGGGAACTATTGGATTGATTTGAAATCCCACCTCCGAAACTTGCATTGTTAAAACTGAATATACAATTTTCAATTTTTGGCGAAACATTTAAATTATACATTCCTCCACCGCCATCTTCATTAACCCCGAGTGCCCCTTCTGCATTGCCATGTTGAATGGTAAACCCATCTAAAACTGCAGTATTGTCCAACCCATTATTTTGATTGAAAATGACATGATAGCTATTGTCTGAATTGTCCGGTGCGCCGATGTCCCCGCTCAGTGTCGTCACGTTCATGGCCCAGTTGCGCTGCGAAAGCTGCGTCTCCGTACCGTTGAAGCCGCCATAAATACCCACGCCGTTTTTCATGACAAATGAAATGGTGCGGTCGGTGTCCGTGGTGGGCTTATAGGTGCCGGCGGCCACCCATATTTGAGTGATGCCGGGGCAAGCATTGCCAAGGGCATTTTGCAAATCGGTATAGGCATTCTCCCATGATGTACCGTTGTTGGTCCCCGTGGCATTGGCATTTACATACAATATGCCATCGGCGGGGCAGGGATTGAGGAAGGAAAGCTTGCCAACGCTGCCCACCGCGCCTTCCGTCACCCGGAACTCCACTTCGTCGTTGGGTCCCAGGTTGCCTGCCCACACATTGGTATGCGCCTGGCAGCAGCCGTCGAAGGCCCACACATTCACACCATTTATCCAAAGCTGTGCGGCATCATCATGGTTGTCCACGTTCAGTTGGTAAAACCCGATGGGGAAGCCCTTGCGCTTGTAGCTGTACGAATGGTTGTCGATACCCACCGGGCAGCCCTGGTAGCCGTTGGCATCGGAGGGCGCGCCAAGGGTAGGCCACCTGCTCTCTGTGTCGATGTTCAGGCTGTTTTCCACATAGTAGCCGGCGTAGTTGAGGTTCCATGCATTGCTGTTGGGCAGGCCGGCGCCCCCGGCGTTCCATACATATACGTTCCAGGTGTTATCGCCAAACACAGCGGGGTTGCCCGGCCTGGTGTTCTGGGGTACGGTTATGGGCCAGGGCACAATGCGGGTGCAGCCGGCATCGGTAATTTTTACATAAAACGTAGTGACCCCTTCTGCCAGCATAGCCGAGGTGGTAAACGTGTTGGTAGCCGTTACATACGTGCCTGCCGACATAGTGCCTGCCTCGTCCGTAAAGACCCCCTCGATGGTGAAGTCCACCGGGTTGCCGAGTGTAAAGGCCGGACTGATGACATTGCAGGCGGTGGTGGTTGTAGGTGCTATGACGATCTCGTTGTTCCCCACGAAGGGTATCGGATTGCCCAGCGGGTAGCTGATGATGCCGTTGTTGGTGATGGAGCCATTATTGTTGTGGTTGCCGGTGGTGCTGACGATAAAAAGTCCGGAGTTAGAGAAAGATAAACGGTTGTCGAATGGGGCAAAGAGGTATAGCTGGGCGCAGCTACTGTTCTGGAAAGTGCCTGGGTTGTCAATACCATTACCACCCACGCCGGCATTGGCGCCGATGGCGATGATCGCCGCATTGGTGAAAGTGCCGGATTGGTTATAAAGCCCGATGCTCACTGAGCGGTCAATCTTGATGTCCCCGCCCGTGTTGTTGTAGAAGCTGGCTTGGTTGTAAATGCCATAATCCCCCACACTTTCATTCGCCCCGATGGTGATTTTGGCTGTATTCGTAAAGGTGCCTGAATCGTTGTAAACCCCGCTGGATGAAGACCGGTCTATCTGGATGTCCCCACCGGTGTTGTTTTGGAAAACGTCTCTGTTATAAATGCCATAATATCCCACACTAGCATTCGCCCTGATGGTGATTTTGGCTGCATTCGTGAAGGTGTTGTTAAAGTTGTTGTAAAGCCCGGCGTTTGAAGACCTGTCTATCCGGATATCCCCACCGGTGTTGTTTTGAAAGATTTCGTAGTTCCAAATACCATATTCCCCTACATTAGCATTCGCCCCGATGGTGATTTTGGCTGCATTCATGAAGATGCCACTAACAGTATTGTAAAGACCGCTGAATGAAGACCTATCTATCTGGATGTCCCCACCGGTGTTGTTTTGGAAGGTGCCGCGGTTATTGATGCCAGAAGATCCCACGGAGGCATTCGATCCAATGATGATTTTGGCTGCATTCGTAAAAGTTAATAAGTTGTAAACCCCGCTGGATGAAGACCGGTCTATCTGGATGTCCCCACCCGTGTTGCTTTGGAAGGAGGCTCGGTTCTCGATGCCATAAGATCCCACGGAGGCATTCGCCCCGATGATTATGTTGGCTGCATTCGTAAAGATACCTGAAAAGTTACAAAGCCCGCTGGATGAAGACCTGTCTATCTGGATGTCCCCACCGGCGTTGTTGTGGAAGGTGGCGAAGTTGTCAATGCCGTCATCCCCCACACTTTCATTCGCCCCGATGGTGATTTTGGCTGCATTCGTAAAAGTACCTGAAAAGTTGAAAAGACCTCTGGATGAAGACCTATCTATCTGGATGTCCCCACCGGCGTTGTTGTGGAAGGTGGCTTCGTTCCAAATGCCACACCCCCCCACACTTTCATTCGCTCCGATGGTGATTTTGGCTGCATTCGTAAAGGTACCTGAAATGTTGTAAAGCCCTATGGATGAAGACCTGTCTATCTGAATGTCCCCACCGGTGTTGTTTTGGAAGGTTACCTGGTTGTAAATGCCCCACTGCCCCACGCTTGAAACCGAGCCGAGGATGAGGTCGCCGCTGTTGCTCACCGTGCCCTGGTTGTTAAGCCCTGTCGTAAAATTGAAGGGGGAGGTGTAGGCAGCCGAACCGTTGATGGTCAGGCTGCCAGCGACGCCGATGGTGAGCGAGGCGTCGGCCTGCACATGCACGCTTTTAGCCACTGCCGCTGATGCGATGACGGGATCGTTGGTCACGTCGGGGATGATGACGTGGTTGTCGGCCGTAGGCACGCAGGCGGGGTGCCAGTTGCCGGCGGTGTGCCAGTCGGTGCTCAGGGCGCCCGTCCAGGTGCGCATAGTAGTCGGGCTGGTCAGGGCATAGACGTGGTCTAAGAAAATATCAGGGTTGTACTTCAAGCGGATGCGGACGGTGTAGGTCTCGCCATCGGCGTCGCCCTCTGTGCCGAAGCCGCTCGTGATGTTGAACGGATCGGCGGTGATGTCCGCAAAAGTGGGCGTGCCGGTAAAACTATTGCCCGCCACGATGGCGTACTCCAGCCCGCTGGTATTGCCTTCGTTATCGCCGGTGAGGTCGATGCTGAGGCTGCCCTCGGTAGGGTTGGCACAAGTAGGTTGTGTTGCCGTGAAGTGGGCCGTGAAAGCGGCCGTGCCCAGGCACTCGATGATGACCTGGCCGCCAGCGTTGTTGGCTTCATCTGTGTTATTTTGGTTGCTTCCGAAATTGATGGAGCCGCCGCCGCCAGCTGTGACAAGGTTACCAGAACCTCCGGCGCCACCACTGTAACCGCCGCCGCCGCCGCCGCCGTTGCCGACGACATTGCCGCCGCCGCCGCCAAAGCCGCCGCCGCCGTTGCCGCCGTTGCCAACTCCAAAGGATGATGCCATTCTTCCCAAACCGCCAGTTCCGTTGAAGCCCGCACTGCCGCCCGTCGGGGCATTGCCAGCGCCGTTCGTGGAGCCAGAGCCACCCGCGCCGAGCAGGCCGCCACCTCCAGCACCTGCATTACCGGTACCGCCCTGACCGTTCCCGCTGCTCACTTGACCACCTTGAGAGGGTGTTTCTCTCGACCCACCGCCACCGCCGCCAGCCACGACCAATAGGCCACTACTGCCAATGCGCGCGCCGGAGCCGCCGCCACCGCCACCATCGGCCCAGCCAGAGGCATCCTGACCAGCAGCGCCGGCCACCGTTTCAATACTTTGTCCAGCTAATACGATAAATTCGCCGGCAATCGTGGCACCACTGGAACCGGGGAAAGTGGTTCCGCCAGTGTGAGAACCGTCCCCGCCCTTAGCCCCTTTCGCCGTGATGCGTACCTTATACGGGCCACCGAGGTCAGGAGCCGCCCATGTACCTGTGGTGCCGCTGAGGCTGTGGGTGGGGGCTGAAATATTGAGGTTGGCAGGGCAAAGCACACAAACACTGGGGCTGCCTGAGCAAGCATACCCAGTTTCTACAGCGCAAACAGCGCTACAGCCGTCGCCAGATATGGTATTGCCGTCATCGCATCCTTCGCCGCTCTTTAGGATGCCGTTGCCGCAGATTGGATTTGACGTGGGGATAAGTGCCCGCTCCACGTCAAATGTATATGCGGGCTGGCTCGGCACGAAAGGATCGAACGAAACCTTGCCCTTGATTTCAACCCTCTCTTCTATGGTCGAATCTATGGCTGAATAGGACGGAGTCCCTCCTTCCGGCTTGTATCGGGGGCTGAAATTCGTGTTTGCACGAGCGATGGTGACAGCGTGAACCACCAGCACAAGCAGCAGGAGAATATAGGAATTTTGCTTTTTCATTTTTGTTGTTTTTTAAACCGAGTAAAGCGGCAACAGGCAAACACACCAGACAAGCGCCTGCCGCAGCCGACGATTGCCGAGCGCAACAGGGTCTGATGTCCATCCGCGCTGCTAAGGTAGGGCACGCCGCATGGCTGGAGCAATTTATTCAGGGAAGGCAAGGGATTTGCAAGGGAAGAAAGGGATTTTTCAGGGAAGGGCAGGAATTCGTCAGGGAAGGTATTCCTGCCCGCGCAAATCCATGGCAAAAAAGCCGCCACGGGGCCCACCGGCACACCACTATATATTTCTGGAAGAGGTAGGAAATCTGCCTGCTTGCGCCCGC
>DAINOA010000124.1:0-5375 GCA_036735625.1 Planktosalinus sp.
TGCATAATTAAAATTTTAAAATGTTTACAAAAAATTTATTCATAAAATTAGTACTCAAAAAGTTTCTGTTATCTCTCATTATAGTATCAACCCTGGTATCCTGTGTTTCAAAAAAAGATATATTGTATCTTCAGGATATTGATAAAATGGCAACTAATGGTGACGCTATGTTTAGCACTACAGCCATACAGCCTAATGATATTTTATCTATCAATGTAACCGCTTTTGATATGGAAGCTGCTGCACCTTTTAATCTTATCATGCCTGCTAGAACTGTTCAGGAATTAACAAACCCATCAACACGAGAACTGCAAGGCTATTTGGTGAGTACAGAAGGAACCATTGAATTTCCCGTTTTAGGAACAATAAAAGTGGGTGGTTTAAGCCGTCAGGAATTGATTGAAAAATTGAAAGAGGAAATACGTGTCTATATAAAAGATCCTATTGTGAATGTTTCGATTTCAAATTACAAAGTAACAGTTTTAGGGGAAGTGATGCGTCCCGGGACTTTTAATATTCCTGACGAAAGAATTACCTTGCTTGAGGCACTTGGTAAAGCCGGGGATCTAACAATTTATGGAAAGCGTACTAATATTATTCTTCTCAGAGAACAGAATGGAGTTAAAACACATACCATTCTTGATATTACTAAATCAGATTTTTTAAATTCGCCTTTTTATTTTTTAAAACAAAATGACGTTATCTATGTGCAGCCCAACAGTGCTCAAGTGAATTCGGCTGCTTACAACCGAAACTCATCGGTTTATATTTCAATAGCATCTGTTTTGATTTCGCTTATTGTTCTAATCTCCAGATAAATAAATTATGGTCAATCCCCAAAATAATAACAGCACACATTCTCATAACGAACCTACACTTAGGGAGCAAATTGAAATCTACCTGAGACACTGGCCTTGGTTTCTTCTTGCGGTCATTCTCACACTTTCTTTTGCTTACATTTATTTGAGATACTCAACACCTTTTTTTCAATCCACAACCAGTATCATCATAAAAGACAGTAAAGGCAGGGGCGCAGCTTCTGAGCTTGCAGCATTTGAAGATATTGGACTCATAAGCGGAATGAATACAAACAGCATCGAAAATGAAATAGAAATTCTAAGGTCAAGACGTTTGCTTAGAAATGTTGTTGATGAACTCAATCTTAATATTAGATATTTCAGAGAGGGAAAAATTAAAACGAGCGAACTCTTTCTTAATTTGCCATTTGAAGTAAAAATACTGGAAGAAAGTATTGAGTCTAAATTTCCAAATTATCAATTGCAGTTTAAAATACTTTCACTGGATACTTTTCAGTTTATTGATGAAGGAAACAATATAAATATGAGTGCCGGCTTTGGTGATAAAATGGAATTGCCTTACGGAGCTTTAACAGTTATACCAAATCCTGAAGTACTACAATCTCTGAATACAGAAGAAAACTACAGCATACAAGTACAAATATCCAATCCAGAAAATATTGTGAGTTATTACCGTCAGGCAATACAGGTTAATCCGGTAGTAAAAAACAGCAGTGTGATTCAATTAACACTCAATGACCCTGTTAAAGATAAAGCAGAAGCGATACTTAATGAGTTGGTGGTTCAATACAATAAAGACGCCATTGAAGATCGAAATATGGTCGCTACAAACACAGCTAAGTTTATTGAAGAACGTCTTGAAATAATCACAAAGGAACTGGATTCTGTTGAAACTGATAAAGTCATCTTTAAGCAGGAAAATAAGCTTACAGATATTGAGTCTGAAGCACAGCTTTTTCTCGAAAGTGCCAGCGAATTGAACAAGCGTCAGTTAGATATCACTACCCAAATGTCTTTAGTTGACAATATTATCAACTATTTGTCTGAAGATGATTTAACAGCGTTGCTTCCGGCAAACCTAGGAATTACTCAGGATGGCCTACAAGGCTTAATTCAGAATTACAACCAGCTGGTATTGGAACGCAATAAACTTTTGAGAAGCTCTACAGAACAAAATCCAGTAGTGGTCAATCTGGCAAATCAAATCAATCAATTAAAAGGAAATGTGCTTACAAGTCTTAACAATGTAAAGGCATCCCTAGATACTTCTCTGCGTAATTTGAGAAGACAAGAAGGAGTTTTTGGCTCTAAAATAACACAAGTTCCAGATACTGAAAAAGAATTTAGAAACATCGTAAGGCAACAAAACATAAAAGAAGCCCTATATTTGTTTTTATTGCAGAAAAGGGAAGAAACGTCCTTGTCGCTTGCTGTAACGGCTCCCAAAGCAAAAATTGTTGACCTGGCTCATAGTTCTTCAAGGCCGGTGTCTCCCAAACCCAATATCATTCTACTTGCAGCACTCCTGCTGGGGCTATTGATTCCATTTTTGATTATTTATCTCAATCAATTGCTCTATAACAAAGTGAGCAATCGAAAAGATGTTGAAAGACTAGCTCCAAACATTGCGCTCATTGGCGAAATTCCAAAATTAGCCAGAGGTGAAGAAGAACTTATTCAGAAAAACGATACCTCTGTTTTAGCAGAGTCATTCCGAATTTTAAGAACAAACCTTCAGTATATTTTTGCTAACAAAAACCTTGGTGATAAGTCAAAAACGATTTTTGTTACTTCAACAGTTAAAGGAGAAGGAAAAACATTTACTTCCGTGAATCTGGCCTTGACATTATCCAATGTTGGTAAAAAAGTCATTTTGGTGGGAGGCGATATTAGAAACCCACAATTGCATCGATTTATTCAAAACACTAGCACAATGCGGGGAGTGACAGACTTTTTGATTCAGCCAGACTTGACACTCAACGAATTAGTTCACAAGTCACCTTTTAATACCAATTTGGACATTTTGTTTTCAGGTAGTATTCCACCAAACCCGGCAGAACTTCTTTTAAACGACCGGGTGGCGGTTCTTTTTGAAGATTTAAAACAAAAGTACGATTATGTTATTGTTGATACAGCACCTTCTATGTTGGTAACTGATACACTTTTGATCAACAAATTTGCAGATGTAACACTTTATATTCTCAGAGCAGATTATACAGAACGACGTTTGATGGAGTTTCCTGTTGATTGTGTGGAAGATGAAAAATTAAAAGGAGTATCTTTTGTTTTGAATAATGTAAAAATGGCAAACTTTGGATACGGTAATAAGTATGGATATGCATATGGAGTGGAGAAAAAAGGATTTTTTCAGAAGGTATTCAATTTTTAAAATAAAACTCCACAAAAAAAAGGCAGCTTGATAATCACAAGTTGCCTTTTTTTAATGAATAGAAGTTTTATTCTTCCATCGTGTGATAAACGTTTTGTACATCATCATCCTCTTCAATTTTCTCTAATAGTTTTTCAACATCGGCCACCTGGTCTTCATTGAGCTTCTTAGTCACTTGCGGAATGCGCTCAAATCCTGATGATAATATCTCAAGTTTATTCTCTTCCAAATATTTCTGGATCGCTCCAAAACTCTCAAAAGGGGCATAAATCAAAATACCGTCTTCATCTTCAAACACCTCTTCCACGCCAAAATCTATCAATTCCAATTCCAGCTCTTCAAGGTCAAGTTCTGCCTTTTGAATCCTGAAATTACAAGTATGGTCAAACATAAAAACCACAGAGCCACTCGTGCCAAGACTCCCGTCACATTTGTTGAAATAAGAACGAATATTTGCTACCGTGCGTGTGTTATTATCTGTTGCCGTTTCTACTAAAATAGCTATACCGTGAGGAGCATATCCTTCAAAAATTACTTCCTTATAATCGCCTTGATTTTTATCTGAAGCTCTTTTTATAGCGCGTTCAACATTGTCTTTGGGCATATTCACAGACTTTGCATTCTGGATAACCGCACGCAATCTGGAGTTTGAATCAGGGTCTGGACCTCCTTCTTTAACAGCCATTACAATGTCTTTACCAATACGTGTAAACGCTTTAGACATAGCAGACCAGCGTTTCATTTTTCGTGCTTTCCTGAATTCAAATGCTCTTCCCATTCTTTGAAAAATAATTTTAATTTAGACCTCAAAAATAATACTTCTTAAAAAAATATTAGCTAACAATACTGTCTATTATTTGCGCTAGCTGAAAATCTTTTTCGGTCAAACCGCCCACATCGTGTGAGTATAAAGAAATGCTTAATTTGTTATACACATTGCTCCAGTCTGGGTGGTGGTTTAATTTTTCAGCTTCAAAAGCAATGCGGGTCATTACTGTAAAACAATCTTTAAAATCTGAAAACTCAATGGTTGTATGTATGGCATCATCACCATAATCCCAGCCTTCAATGTCTTGCATTTGCTTTTCAATTTGTGTTTTTGTTAATTTGCTCATATCAATGTTGTTTTTAATGTTAGTATTCCTTCGTTGAGAGTAATTTCATCAATAACTTCATTTATAGTAAATTGATGTTCCTTTAAGTCTGCTACTTTTTTAGGTAAAACAGCCAGAAACCGGTCTTTGTTTGATTCAAAAACCTGCTTGAATATGGGCTTTTTTGAGCTTAGTTTTTCAGTAATTTCTTCAAACAAATCACTGTGATGAATCAAATCTGTACTACCAATGTGAAACGTACCGTGTTTTTTTTGATTGATCATAAAATGCACCAGTTGTGAAAATTTTGATTCTGAAACGATATTGATAACCAAATCTGAATAGATTTCAAAGGTCGTTTTGTTTTTGATTGCTGTTTTCAATTTAGAAATGATAGGAGCGTTCACACCCAAAATCATTGGGGAGCGCAGTATAGCATATTTTTTATCTGGTAATTCTTTAATGAGTTTTTCAACTGTAATAGCATATTTTCCTTCTTCAGAAATTGATAGGGGTTTGTCTGTCTCTTTCGCCGGAAAATCCATCATACCATCAAAAACCTGAGCTGTTGAAATATAAATCAATCGACAATGTGGTGTGACCATCGTATGGGTCATCAATTGTTTGTGAACTTCAATAAGGTCTTTAAAATTACCTTTGAGGCATGAAATAATCACATTGGGTTTGACTTTGTTTAAGAGCGTTTCTACATCATCATTTGCAGCATCAAATCTAAAAAATACCTCATTTTGGGCATAAAAATCATTTGGACTAAAATACGTGCCATACACGTCAAAATAATTCAAAAGTTCTTTATAAAGCACATTGCCAACAAATCCACTCGCGCCAAGTATTAAAATTCGTTTTCCCATTAACCTTTGTAGAATGGGAGTTTAACGACTGTAGCCGGGATTTGGTTTTTTCTTATTTGAATGTAAATGCGACTTCCCGCCTCAGAAAAAGAAACTGGAACATAACCCAATCCGATGCCTTTGTTTAAAGACGGTGCCATGGTACCACTGGTTACAATCCCTATTTTGTTTCCGTCTGCATCTACTATTTCATAATCGTGTC
>DAINOA010000125.1:0-5154 GCA_036735625.1 Planktosalinus sp.
GTTCGTTCGATTCTTTTAAAATGTTTGCCAACTTGTTTATATGCGGAACTTTTGTAAGCCTATCATGCTATATTGGCATGCTATGCCCAGGTTTTAACATTTTTAGTTCCGTTTTATTTCTGTTCAATATTTTTATTATTGTATTATGGGGAGGGGATAATCAAACTTAAACCTTTTTCACAAACTATCAAAAGGATTTTTAATCTTTTGAATGCGTTGTTCACTCACATGGGTGTAAATCATTGTTGTCTTAGGGCTGTTGTGACCCAACAAAGACTGTATATACCTAATGTCTGTTCCGCTTTCAAGCAAATGAGTAGCAAAAGAGTGCCGCAAGGTGTGCAATGTTATGCGCCTGCCTCTTATTCCGGCAAGGTATACAGACTTCTTTAAAACCTGCTGAGCGCTGCTTGATGTGTAAGTCCCGCCGTCTTGACCTTCAAACAAATAGGTAGTGGGTTTATATACTTTATAATACTCCCGCAACAATTTTAAAAACAAGGGCGACAAAAGTGTGTAGCGGTCTTTATTGCCTTTGGCCATTTTAATGTGAATCAACATGCGCTTGCTGTCAATATCACTAATTTTTATATTGATGGCCTCTCCAATACGCAAACCTGCACTATAAATCAATGATAACAACGTCTTGTGCTTCAAATTATGTGTGTTGTCAAGTACTGCCTTAATCTCTTCAAGACTTAGCACCTCGGGCAAATACCTGATTTTCTTCGGACGCTCAATTTGCAACTGCTCAATATCTTGGTTTTTGTAAGCCAGATATTTCTTAATCCCATTGATACATTGGTTTTGATAATTTACAGACTTTCCGGGCGCCACCACAAACTCATAATTAAACGTTTCAATAAGTTTTGAACTAATTTCATTTCTGTTTTTTAGATTCAAATACCTCAAGAACTGCAAAGTCACACCTGCATAAGTATTAATCGTGTTTTTGCTTAATCGCTTTTGTGCCATCCATTTTTTAAAACGCTCTAGTTCATCCTTTTGACCATCAGTAAGCTCAGGAAATTCAGGCGATTGCTTAAAAGGTTCCTTCAAAGGTTTTATTTCCTTTTTTAAAGCATTATAATCCACATAAAACTTTTCTTCCCTTAAATACTTAAACAACTCCTGCCTGTTTTTAGTAGTATCCTGAACATAAAAAACACGATGGGTTTGACTCCATTTCACTCCCTTAAACTGCTTGATAGTTTCCTTAACCAATGCATCAAAAGGAAAATAAATCCCAATTTGGGACTCTCCGCGATGATTCAATGGCTTCAATATGATTGTCTTCATTCGTGTTAAGGTTGCACCAAAAAAAAGTGTATGGTCAAAAATAAATAATCAAAACCATTTATACAATTCAGATTATTATAATTAACCAAATACCCACAATCAATTGAGTTCTTCGGTGACACTAAAGAGAGAATCAATAAAGTAACAAATAATAAAAATTTATATACCTTTAAACAGCAATTTTAAACCCCTTTTTATGACCCTAGTTATCATTTCATTAGTCATCCTCACCCTAGTTTATTTTGTGTATATCTACAATACGCTTATTAAATTACGAAATATGGTCAACGAGGCCTGGAGCGGTATCGATGTGCAATTGCAAAAACGCCACGACTTGATTCCCAATATCGTAAAAGTGGTACAAGGCTATGCTTCACACGAAAAAAACCTGTTTGAAAGCATCACAGAATTGCGCAACCGCGGAATAAAAGCAGACAATGTAAAAGACCGGGAAGCGGCAGAAGTGGGTCTTTCAAAAGCATTGGGAAACCTTTTTGTGGTTGTTGAAAATTATCCCGAGCTGAAAGCCAATCAGAATTTTCTGGAGTTACAGCGGGACCTTTCAGCCGTTGAGAATGACCTTCAACGCGCCAGAAGATACTATAACGGAAGCGTGAGAAACTATAACATTCTTATCGAGCAGTTTCCGTCTATGTTTGTTGCAAAAGCAGCAAATCATACCCAAAAAGACTTTTTTGATATTAAAAACGAAACCGAAAGGGCAGCTCCCCAAGTGAATTTCTAAAACACGGTACTATGAAAATATTTATTTCTTTTTTATTTTGTTTGTTCTTCTTAAACTCAAGCTTTTCGCAAGAGCGAATTATTTCTTACGATTCTCATATCAAAGTAGAAGAATCGGGTGATTTATTGGTAAGGGAAGATATTACGGTACAGGCAGAAGGCAATCAAATCAAACGAGGTATATTTCGCACTTTTCCTACTAAATACAAAGACAAAATGGGAACCCGCTTCAACGTAGATTTTGAAGTAGTTGATGTGTTGAGAGATGGAAACAAAGAACCCTTTTTTACCGAAAATCAAAACAATGGAATTGTCGTTTATATTGGTGATAAAATGACCTATTTATCACCGGGCACTTACACTTATTCTTTAATTTATAGAACAACGAGACAGATTGGTTTTTTTGAGGACTTTGACGAATTGTATTTTAATGCCATTGGGGGTGATTGGGCATTTACAATTGAAAAAGCAACCGTTTTAGTTGAATTGCCTGTTGGTGCAGAAGTAATACAACTCGATGCGTTTTCAGGGTTTCAGGGAACCACAACTTGTGATTGTGAACTCGTTTCCGCAGACAACAGGGTTAAAATTGAAATCACTCGTGCTTTAAACCCAAGAGAGCAACTCACCTTTGCTGTTGCCTGGCCAAAAGGTTTTGTAAAAGAGCCCACCTCAGCAGAAAAATGGATGTATTTCTTTAAAAGTAATTTTCATGTTTTATTTTCTTTATTAGGATTGGCATTCGTTACATTTATTTACTATCGAGCATGGAAAAAAGTGGGAGTCGATCCGCCAAAAGGAACCATCTTTCCTCAGTTTGACCCCCCTGAAGGTTTTAGCCCGGCAGATTGTGCCATATTACAAAAACTTAAATTTACACAGCGAGCTGTCTCATCAGCGATTGTAAATATGGCTGTTAAAGGACACATCAAAATAACTTACGATAAGAAAAAATATACACTCAAAAGAATAACAGATGAGTATTCCTCGCTTTCTGATGAGGAAATAGAACTTTCTAAAGCGCTGTTTACAGGTAATAAAGTAATTGATTTGGATAATAAAAACCATAGTAAATTTTCAAAAGGACGAACAAATACCTATAAAAGCATCAAGAAAAAATTAAAACCCACCTATTTTAGTTTTAATCACAATCATTTAGGCAAAGGAATTTTAGCATCAGTACTTTTGGTGGTGCTTGCTTTTATTCTGTCTCCTTCACCGGTAATTCCCATTTTGTTGATGATTCTTTTGGTTTTTCTGGTTGCTATTTTTACTTATTTAATTAAAGCACCCACCGTGTTAGGAAGAAAGACAATGGATGATATAGAAGGTTTTAAAATGTATCTCTCTGTCGCAGAACAAAAACAGCTGGACAGCCTGCATGAACCAAAACTTACTGTTGAACGGTTTGAAGCCCTTTTGCCATATGCCATAGCGCTGGGCGTTGAAAACCAGTGGGGAAAGAAATTTGAAAACTCGTTGACAAAATCGCTCCAAGAAACAAAAAGTTACAACCCATCTTGGTACACAGGAGCTGCAGCCGGTATGGCATTTTCACCGGCAAATTTTAGCAGTGATATGGGAAGAAGTTTCTCGTCAGCCATTTCATCAGCCTCCACACCTCCCGGAAGTTCGTCGGGCAGCGGGGGAGGAGGTTCCTCCGGCGGCGGCGGTGGCGGTGGCGGCGGTGGCGGCTGGTAAAATACAAAAGTACTTCCTGAAAGAGGTTACAAGAAGTACTTTTTTGGCCAATAACAATTATTGGAAGCTTAGTTCGACCTTTTGTTGTGCTTTTGTAATGGAATATGCAGTATACTCAAAGGTTTGTCCGGTTGCCGGTATGGTTCCGCGTGATTCAATGACCAGCAAATGATCTTCAGTGGTTCTGGGTTTGTTGTATTCAAGATACCATGAAGCCACTCCTTTTTTTGGGTTTAGACCTTCCAGCTCGGCAATGGTCAATATACCATCCTGCATAGCATTTAAAAGTGGTTCTTTTTCAACAAACCACATAGGCATGTTTTCACTTTGCAAATAGGCAATTATCGGAAAAGCTGTAGGTGGGGCATCGGGCTCAATTAGCCCTTTTCCGTAAACAGTCAGTGAACAGCCAAATGCCGCCGGTACATCAAAGAATTGTAATAAGTTGAACTCGGGGTTGATGCATTCCACATTCCGCATCATAGGGATGATAACGGTATTGCCTGACTCCATAAACAACCGCTCTTCTACACTCATTTCTGCAATACGGGCATAAAACGGCGGACCGGGATTTTGTTCATCAGGTGTAGAAAATTCAATATAATTTCCACTTGCCTTGAGTTGTTCATACTCTTTTTTGGCAAGTTCAATATGACTTTCGCCCTGGTCATCATTTTTGGTGCAAGCCAATAACATAATTATAATCATAGTTTTAAAAATTAAATTAATTTTTGCTGAAAGAAACTTTTTCATGATTTCAAAATTTTGAGTTACTATGAGGCAAATTTGAGGAAATCAAAAAAGTTGTGATAGTAAAAAACCGACATGTTAAAGTTTGTCCCATTCCAGTTGGAAGCGCACATTGATTTCTTCCAGCTTGGTTTTTATGCCGTTGGGTGTGTGCCCGGTAAACTCCTTAAAATCTTTGATAAAGTGCATCTGGTCATAATAGCCCAGGCCGTAAACAATATCTGTCCATGTGGTGTTTTGATTGGTGCCGATTTGGTGAAAAGCTTTAAAAAACCTGGACAAACGGGCATACACTTTGGGAGACATCCCCAGTCTTTCTTTGCATTTGCGTTCAAACTGACGTGGACTCAAACAGGCAATGGATGCGGCTTGGTCTATGGAAGCATTGTGATGGGTCATTAAAAAGCTTAGGGCCCTATCTACCGGCAAGCGTTCTTTCATTTTATAAAGTCTTTGAAGAAAAAACTGTTGAACAGTTGTATTCAAATATCCAAAATCGTTTTGCTTGTCATGGCATTTTTCTATAAACTCCTTGATTTCATTGCCCAACAGGTCTTCCCCATCAAAACCGTCATCAGAAATTTCAGTGATGGGAATACCCAAAAATTGATACAACCCGCCCGGATGAAAATGAACACCCACTGCAATATGGTCGTTTTC
>DAINOA010000125.1:5164-5361 GCA_036735625.1 Planktosalinus sp.
TAGCCTTTGTTGGTTTTGGTCTAACTTACGTGATAAAAACCGGGTATTGATGTGTATATAAATACTCTCATCTGGTGTTGGGAAATAAATGCTTTCGTCTGATTGGGCACTGACTTTTAAATATTCAGACTCCAGTACAACCACTTTCCTGATGAAGTGTTGCAAAGCCGGATGAGGCGTATAAGTCTTAAAATTTA
>DAINOA010000126.1:0-5346 GCA_036735625.1 Planktosalinus sp.
GGAAATTATTCATTGCTTTGCACAAAGATTGTTTTGAACAATAAAGACGCCATTGAAATTTCGGAACCCAAAAAGGGAACAAAAATCACAAAAGAGAAATATGATAAGGTCGTTCAAGAGAAAAACGAAGAATTGAGAGAGCGCTTTCAGCAAAACAGTCGGGGAGACGGAAACACTATTGAGTTTAGAATTGGTGGTTGATATTGTTAAACCATTTGTTAAAATTAGCGTCTAACTGAAACAAAACCTTTAGATTTGGACTTATCTTAAAGACTAATGACATTAACGATGAAAAAATTACTCACATTTTGCTGCCTTTTATTTTCTATTTTAATGACCGCCCAAAACTTTTCAGGTCAAGCCACATATCAGTCTAAAACCAACGTAGATATGGATTTTGGTGGTCGTGAAATGACAGACCAAATGCGCAAGCAAATTGCAGATATGATGAAAAGTGCCCTTGAAAAAACATATATTTTAAATTTCAATAAAGAAGAGTCCTTTTATAAAGAAGAAGAAAAGCTTGCTGCACCCGGTGCCGGTGGCGGAATGATGATGATGATGGGTAATTTTACCGCCGGGGCTCAATACAAAAACACCAAAGAAAATATTTATTTGCAAGAGCAAGAGTTTTTTGGAAAACAGTTTTTAATCTCTGACACGCTCCCCAAGCTGGAATGGACTCTCGTGAATGAATCCAAACAAATTGGGCAATATGTGGCTTTTAAGGCAACAGCCATTAAAAAACTGGATGATACAGATTGGCAATCAATGCGTAGAAGAAACAGGAATACTGATGATGAAAAAAATGATGCTGAAGCAAAAAAAGACTCCACAGATGTTGACCCAATGGACGAAATTGAAATTCCCAAAGAAATTGAAATTGTTGCCTGGTACACCCCACAAATTCCTGTATCGCAGGGTCCCGGTGAATATTTTGGACTTCCGGGTTTGATTTTGGAAATTCAAGCAGACCGCACTTCTATTTTATGCTCAAAAATTGTCTTAAATCCCAAAGAAACCTTAGTCATTAATAAACCAACAAAAGGTCAAAAGGTAACTCAAGAAGAATACAATAAAATTGTCAAGGAAAAAGTTGAAGAAATGCAGGAAATGTATGGAGGTCAACGAAGAGGCAGCCGTGGAAGTTTCCGGATAGGAGGTTAATAGTTAATATTCATTTTTAATCATTATTGAATCCCCATTTTTAATTCACTTTAATTCTTTTTCAATGAAAAGCAACATTCCTTTTTTATTTACACTCCTATTATTTTCACTTTCATTTCATTTACACGCTCAAAGCGTTAAACTCACAGGAACCATCAAAGACTCTATTGGCAATCCGCTGGAAATGGCCAGCATCATTGCCAAAGTAAAAGAAACAGCAGCAATTGAAAGTTATGCAATTTCCAACGATGCCGGAAAATACCAACTCTTTTTACCTGTAAATGAGACATATACACTAGAAACCGGTTATTTAGGTTTTGAAACTCAATCTTTTGAAGTAACCGTTGGAGAAGACCGAGCTGATATCATAAGAGACATTATCCTTATATCTGCTGCAGATGAACTTAAAGGTGTGGAACTTGTTTATGAAATGCCCGTTACCATCAAAGGAGACACGATTGTTTACAACACAGATGCCTTTGTGACAGGTAATGAAAAAAAACTGGGTGATATTATCAAAGCATTACCGGGTCTTGAACTTAATGAAGAAGGCGAAATTGAAGTGGATGGCAAAGTAGTTCAAAAAGTGATGGTTGATGGAAAAGATTTTTTTGACGGCGATTCCAAACTAGCTACCAAAAACATCCCGGCAGATGCCGTGAGCAAAGTGGAAGTTTTGAGAAACTACAATGAGGTGGGGCAGTTAAGAGGCGTTACAAATACTCAAGACCAAGTGGCAATCAATATTAAATTAAAAGAAGGAAAAACCAATTTTTGGTTTGGTGAGGTCACTGCGGGAGCGGGTTATGGTGAAAAGTTCAGGTACCTGGCAAATCCCAAGCTGTTTTATTATAGCCCAGATTACAGCATAAACATTATCACAAATTTTAACAATACCGGCGATGTGCCTTTTACCTTTAGAGACTATTTTAATTTTACCGGAGGCTTTAGAAATTTCAATCAGGGCGGAGGAACGCGATTCAATATCAACGACAGTGGGCTTGGATTTGCAGTGACTCAAAACAACAGAGCCAATGATATTGAAGCCGAGTTTGTCGCCGGAAACTTCAGCTACAAAGCCTCAGAAAAACTGGATATAAGCGGTTTTGCGATACTTTCAGACAACCGCACCAATTTTGTAACCAACACCGTGCGGAGTTTTGTGACTACGGGTGAGGTTGAAAATTCTTCCAGCGTAAGCGATCAAAGAAACCAATTGGGTATGTTGAAATTGAGTTCGGTTTACAAACCCAATTTGCGCTTTCAACTCGATTATGATGTATTGGCAAAGCTTTCCAATCAAACTGAGTTTTCCAATCAACTTTCAAGTTTTGGAGGCATCGATAACAATATTTTTGAAGACAAAGAAAACAATCCATTTTCAATCAATCAAAATGTAAATGCCTATTATACCTTGAACGAAAAGAATATTTTTGCAGGACAAGTGCAACATTTGTGGCAGGATGAAGACCCGTTTTACAATGCAGTTCTTGATTTTTTACCCTTTTCAGGAATCCTGGATGCCGATGTGAACCAAAGCAATTTTGATATCAATCAGGACAAAAGGGTTAAGACAAATAAACTAGACGCAAAGGTTGACCATTACTACATACTCAATAATAAAAGCAACCTCAATTTTACTTTAGGAACGACGCAGAGTCGCCAGCGATTCAACTCGTCAATTTTTCAGATACTCGATAACGGAAACACATTAAACTTTGATGAAAGCCCTGAGATAGATGGTGAAATTTTCCCTTTAGGCAATGATGTAACCTACCATTTTAGTGATATATTCTTAGGAGCAAAATACAAATTCATCACAGGAAAATTTACGTTCACCCCTGGTCTTACTTTACACAATTATGACCTTAAAACAGAACAATTGGGAAGCACTAACTCTCAAAATGAATGGCGAGTATTGCCAGACTTTCTAGCCATCGCCCAGCTCAAACGAAGTGAAAGCATTCGGTTTAATTATGCGATGACAGCAGAATATACAGATGTGAACAATTATGCAGAAGGCTTTGTTTTTAACAACTACAACCGCTTGTTTAGAGGAAACAGAAATCTTGAAAACTCGCTGGCAAACAGTTTTAATTTGACTTATTTTAGCTTTAATATGTTTAATTATACCAATGTAACCGGAAGCTTGAATTACACCCGCAGAATTGAAGGCATTAAAAACAATACCCAGATTGTAGCCATCAACCAAGTGTCTTCACCTATTAATATTGACAGTAATTTTGCAGATGAAACCTTTTCTGCTTTTGGGAGCTACAGCAAACGCATTAAAAAAATGCAATACAGCCTCAACGGAAACTTTAGCTGGAGCAGTTTTAATAATATTATCAACGACCAGGTAACTGTTTCTGAAAGTTTTACGCAAAACTACCGCACCAGCGCCAGAAGTAACTTTAAAGAATTCCCTAATTTTGAAGTGGGTTACAACTTTACACTCAATGATTATGACAATGGCGGCATAAAATCACAGTTTTTTACTCACAGACCCTTTGCCAATATCGAGTTTAACTTCCTGAAGGATTTTACTTTTAAGGCAGACTGGAGTTACTATGATTACAGCAACAAGGAAAACACAATCAAGAACAATTATTCTTTCTTATCAGCAGATTTATACTATCAAAAAAAGGATAGCAAATGGGAGTACAGGATACAAGCCACCAACCTGCTGGATGTGCAAACCATCAACCAGGATAGTTTTAATGAGACCTTCAGTACCTCTTCATTTTATAGTGTGATGCCGAGGATAGTTATGTTGACGGTGAAGTATGATCTTTAGTAATTAGTGGTGAGAGGGTAGCGATGATTTTAATCCGTCTCTGTGAGTCCTATAATTATTTATAAAAGAAAAAACCTGCTTAAAGTCAGAATTAAGCAGGTTTTTATGATTTATAGTATCGTTAAGGATAAATTTTTCACGACAGAGTTCCCCCTTAGGAGGTTAGGGGGCTTTTAAAACCCAAACGCCTCCCTCACCTTTTCCACCATATCCAGTTTTTCCCAGGTGAACAGTTCAACTTCCAGTTCTTTTTTGCCGGAGTAAGGGCTTTCAAAAACTTTAGTGATTTTTTGAGGCTCGCGTCCCATATGGCCATAGGCTGCGGTTTCGCTATAAATGGGGTTACGCAGTTTTAATCTGGATTCAATGGCTGCCGGGCGCATATCAAAGAGTTGCATAACTTTTTCGGCGATTTCACCATCGGTAAGATTAAGCGGTGATGAGCCATAGGTATTCACATAAATGGAGGTGGGTTCAACCACACCAATAGCATAACTCACCTGAACCAGTACTTCATCTGCGATACCTGCGGCGACAAGGTTTTTAGCAATATGACGTGCAGCATAAGCGGCACTACGGTCCACTTTGCTGGGGTCTTTTCCTGAAAAAGCGCCACCGCCGTGGGCACCTTTTCCACCATAGGTATCCACTATGATTTTTCTTCCGGTTAAACCGGTATCCCCGTGAGGGCCACCAATTACAAATTTTCCGGTGGGGTTGATGTGGTAAACAATTTCATCATTAAACAACTCCTGAACATAGCCAGGCAACTGTGCTTTTACTCGTGGAATTAAAATATTGATGATGTCGCTTTTAATTTTGGCAAGCATTTTTTCGTCTTCATCAAAATCATCGTGTTGCGTGGACACCACGATAGCCACAATTTTTTGAGGCACGTTGTCATCGCTGTATTCAATGGTTACCTGGCTTTTGGAATCGGGTCGCAGGTAAGGAATTTCTTTTTCTTCACGGCGCAAGGCAGCAAGTTCAATTAAAATTTTGTGTGATATATCAAGTGCCAGCGGCATAAAGTTAGCTGTTTCATTTGTAGCATAACCAAACATCATTCCTTGGTCACCGGCACCTTGCTCTTCTTTGTTTTCACGGTCCACACCTTGATTGATGTCTTGTGATTGCTCGTGAATTAACGAAATCACCCCGCAAGAATCCCCACTGAACTTATAAGCACCTTTGGTATAACCAATTTTATTCACCACATCACGTGCAATTTGCTGCACATCAAGATAGGTGTTGCTTTTTACCTCGCCGGCAAGAACTACTTGCCCGGTAGTAACCAGTGTTTCACAGGCAACTTTTGACTGCGGGTCAAAGGCTAAAAAATTGTCTAAAAGTGCGTCACTGATTTGGTCAGCAACTTTATC
>DAINOA010000127.1:0-5295 GCA_036735625.1 Planktosalinus sp.
GGACTCATCTAGTTGCTTCAACGCACTATATGACTTTCATCATCGGACTGCGGTTTTTAACAGATTACTTAGAAGGTGACCTTTATTATAAAACTGCATATTTAGAACACAACCTTACACGCACCAGAGTACAGTGGAAATTCCTTCAAGAACTGGAAAAAAATGAAAAAGAAATGAATCAAATTGTAAGGAGTTTAAAATAGCTTATGCGAAAGAAAATACTACTTTCTCGGCACATTTTTCGCCATCAATAGCTGCAGAGACAATCCCACCTGCATAACCGGCACCTTCTCCACAAGGATACAATCCTTTGATTTGTATATGTTCTAATGTCTCAGGATTTCGGGGAATGCGCACCGGAGAGGAAGTTCTAGATTCTGTGGCATGTACCATTGCCTCATTTGTAAAATAGCCTTTCATACTTTTACCAAACTCCTCAAAACCTTTTTGTAAACTTTTATATATAAACTCTGGCAAAACACCTCCCAATTCAACCGATTGAATTCCCGGTTTGTATGATGTCACCGGTAAGTTTGCTGAACGTTTTCCTGAACTAAAATCCACCAGTCGTTGTGCGGGTGCAGTTTGAGTTTTTCCACCTTCCAACCACGCTTTTTGTTCAACCTCTCGCTGAAAATACATAGCTGCAAGGGGTGAGTTACCAAATTTTTTAAAGTCTTTAGGTCCCACTTCCACAACAATACCGGAATTGGCTGTGGACTGGTCTCGTTTACTGGGGGACCAGCCGTTAGTGACTATTTCACCGGGTGATGTGGCACAGGGAGCAATAATCCCACCCGGACACATACAAAAGGAATAAACTCCTCGTCCTTCTACTTGTTTCACAATACTGTATGGCGCAGGGGGTAAAAATTTGCCTCGATAATCACATTTGTATTGAATGCTGTCAATAAGTTCCTGAGGATGTTCAACACGTACGCCCATTGCGAATGGTTTGGCCTCGATAGCAATTCCTTTTTGATGTAATAATTCAAAAATATCTCTGGCAGAATGGCCCGTTGCAAGAATAAGTTTTTTTGCCACAATGGAATCACCGTTTTGAAGGTTTAGACCGGAAATTTCATTGTTTTTAATTTGAATATCCACTACCCTGCTTTCAAAATGAACTTCACCTCCACAATCAATAATGGTTTGTGTTATTTCCTGAATAATAGCGGGAAGTTTATTGGTTCCAATGTGTGGGTGGGCTTCCACGAGAATTTGTCGGGTCGCTCCAAAAGCAACCAGTAATTCAAGAATACGCTTTACATCGCCGCGTTTTTTGCTTCTTGTGTAGAGTTTACCATCTGAATAAGTGCCGGCACCACCTTCGCCAAAACAATAATTGGAGTCTTCATTCACAATGTGCTCGATATTCAGTTTTTTTAAATCACGTCTTCGGGAACGAACGTCTTTTCCGCGTTCTAAAACAATTGGCTTTTTTCCCAATTCTATACAACGAAGTGCGGCAAACAAACCTGCCGGACCTGCACCAACAATTAAAATAGATTCTGCTTTAGAAACATCTTTGTAATCAGGCTTATTTATAGGAACTTCCACAAAATCCTCATTTACAAAAACAACCAGTTTCAGGTTGATTTTAATATTTTTTTGACGGGCATCAATGCTGCGTTTCAGTATTTCAATGTGTTTTATCTCATTTAATGAAATCCCGGTGTGTTTAGCCAAAAAATGATGCAAGGCAGCAGTATTTGAAGCAACTTCAGGTGAAACCTGTATGGAGAATTCTTCTTGCATCTGTTTTTTTATTACTGCAAATATAGGGTATCATTAACATTTATTATTTAGGTAATCTGAGGGATTTGTGTATTTTTGGTTTTCAAAAAAAAATATTGGAAAATTCTGCTAAAAATATTGCAAAATCCACACGCTGGTACAGAAAAATTCACAATTACATTGCGATTTCAACTTTTGTATTTATGTTTATTATTGCTGCTACCGGACTTTTACTTGCGTGGAAAAAAGAATTTAATTTTGTCCCTCTCACCCAAAAGGATGAAGCTGTCACTCCATCACTTTCTATAGAAAAAATTGCTGAAATCGCTCAAACTTATATTCTTGAGAACACCGATTTAGAACCGGAAATTAATCGCATTGACATTAGACTAAAGCAAGGTGCTGCTAAAGTGCGGTTTGAACACCATTACAGCGAAGTACAAGTGGGAATTAAATCTGGAGAAATCCTTTCTGTAAAAACCAGAACATCAGACATTATTGAGCAAATTCACGATGGGTCAATCCTTGACTTTTTATTAAAAACTAACAATGAAGAGGTTAAAAAAACCTATGTTACCATTACCTGTTTGAGTTTAATGATTCTTTCAATAACCGGTTTTTACCTTTGGTTGAACCCAAGAAAAATTAAGAAAATCAAGAAAAAGGAAATCTCATAATCTTCAGGTTTAACTCTCTTATTGTCTGTATTTTTACTACCTTTATTGGGTTTAATAACCAAAAATTATCAATCAATGAAAAAATTTAGTTTAGTTACAGCTATGCTGTTTCTACTAGTTTCCTGCGGGGAAAAAGAAACAAAAACAGAACGTGAGGTTGCTCAATACAGCATCGCACAGTTTATGGACAATGAAGCCGTTTTTGGAAGCGGTTTTTCTCAAGACAATTCTACTGTGCTTGTGAGCAGCAATCGTTCCGGGATTTATAATATTTATACAGTGCCGGCATCGGGTGGAGAAATGACAGCTCTTACTTCATCAGACTCTTCATCTGTATATTCAATCTCATATTTCCCAAACGATGACCGAATCCTTTTTAGAATGGATGGAAACGGTGATGAAATCTATAAAATTTTTATGATGGATGCCGGTGAAATCACTCGCTTAACACCTGCAGAAAATGCCCGTGCATTATTTTATGGTTGGTCAAAAGATGGAAGTAAACTCTATTATGGAAGTAATGAAAGAGACCCTCGATATACAGATGTATATGAAATGGATTTGGAAACCTTCAGCTCAAAACTAATTTTTGATAATAAAGATGCTTATGATTTTGGTGGAATTTCAAATACCGGAAAATACATTGCTTTTTCAAAGGCATTGAATACAAACGATTCAGATTTGTTTGTATATGATATCGCCGAACAAACATTTACTAAAATAAACGAAAGCCAAAGCGGTAATTCTGCTCAGGATTTTTCTACTGACGACACCTATCTCTATTATACAACTGATGCCGATGGCGAATTTGCTGTGGCAATGCGATATGATATCACAAACAAAACTTCAGATAAAGTACTCGAAAAAGAGTGGGATATTATGGGGGTTGGATTTAGTCACAACGGAAAATACCGCACCGTTTTCATCAATGAAGATGCTGCCAACACAATAGAAATTACAGAAACAGCAACAGGCAAAAACCTTGACTTACCGGAATTTGACAATGAATTTATCACCGGAATAAGATTTTCACGAGATGAAACCATGGCATTGCTAAATGTAGGTGGCTCACATACACCCACAAATTTGTATGCCTATAACCTGGAAAACAAGGAACATGTTAAGTTAACTGATGCCTTAAATGATGAAATCAATCCGGAAGACCTTGTTGCTGCTGAAATTATTAGGTACCCATCGTTTGACGGTCTTGAAATACCGTCAGTCTATTACAAACCTCACAATGCATCTGCCGAAAATCCTGTGCCTGCATTGGTTTGGGTTCATGGTGGCCCCGGCGGTCAATCAAGACAAGGATTTAGTTCGTTAATCCAGTATCTAGTCAATCACGGTTATGCCGTGCTGGCGGTAAATAATCGGGGAAGTAGTGGTTATGGAAAAACATTTTTTCAAATGGATGATCAAAATCATGGTGAAGGTGACTTACAAGACTGTATTGAGGGTAAAAACTGGCTTGCTCAACAACCTTATATCGATGGAGACAGAATTGGAATAATTGGAGGTTCATATGGTGGTTTTATGACAATGGCCGCACTCACCTTTGCTCCTGAAGAGTTTGATGTGGGAGTAAATATTTATGGGGTGACAAACTGGCTGCGCACCTTGAAAAGTATTCCGCCGTGGTGGGAATCTTTTAAAGAAGCTTTATATCTTGAAATGGGTGATCCCAATACTGAAGACAGTATTAGACTGCATCGCATTTCACCTTTATTTCACACAGAAAATGTTACAAAGCCTCTTTTAGTGCTTCAAGGCGCAACAGACCCAAGGGTATTACAAATTGAATCTGATGAAATAGTTGAAAACGTTAGAAAAAATGGAGTGCCTGTTGAATATGTTTTATTTGAAGATGAAGGCCACGGATTTGTAAAAAGAGAAAATCAAATAAAGGCAAATGAAAGTATATTGGAATTTTTAAACACCTATTTGAAAGGAGAAACTGATATACAATAAGTTATAATCAAGTTTAAATCTTTATTAAAATTTTGTTTAGTTCTCCAACAACTTGTAACTTGTAAAGTAAATTATAACTTAAATAAATAAGTATGAATATTAAATTTTTAGCACTTTATATGTTTCTCTTTGTAGCTTTTATAAGCTGTAAAAACAATAAGAATGACAAAACTGAAACACAAGAAGAAATCGTTCAGGATACTTTTGATGAAACCATTGAAGCCAAAGAACTTGCAATAATGATGGAGCCCAGAAGTGAATCAAACACCAGGGGGAAAATCAAGTTTACAGAAAAAGATGGAATGGTTACTATGCACGGAGAGTTTGAAGGTTTAACCCCTGGAATGCACGCCATTCATTTACACGAAAAAGCCGATTGTTCAGCTCCTGATGGTACCTCAACGGGGGGACATTGGAATCCTACTTTTGATAAACACGGCAAATGGGGAGATGCAGAAGGATACCACAAAGGGGACATTGGCAACTTTGAGGCAGATGAAAACGGAAATGGTATGATACATTTTGAAACAGACCAATGGTGTATTGGTTGTGAAGATGAAACTAAAAACATTGTTGGTAAATCAGTGATTGTCCATCAGGGAATTGATGATTTTGTAACACAACCCACCGGAGATGCAGGGGGGCGTATAAGTTGTGGTGGAATTATCAAATAAGAATCCCTTCAATAAATTAGGTATAAAAAAGACCTTGATTGTTCAAGGTCTTTTTTATTTGGAAATCAATTCTATAATGTTTCTTTTTAGGGACGCTCCGGTTTTTGGAAGTTTACTTTATGTTTCATTATGTATGTTTATGATTACATAACAAAACTCTTGCCAAAAACCCTAATTCATCGAAAAAATAAAATATTATTTTTAATTTCAAAAATTTAAAGTTCACCAAAAGGAAC
>DAINOA010000128.1:0-5203 GCA_036735625.1 Planktosalinus sp.
AATCCTTCCGGAATGGGATTAAAATGATACACTTTTTCCAAAGGTAAAAACCCGCCAATGGCCAGGGGCTCGTTGTCATTATCGCTTTGGTAATAATCAAAATAACAATGTGAGGTGGGAGTCATAACAACATTATGCCCCAATTGAGCAGCTTCTATAGCTCCCTCAACACCGCGCCACGACATCACGGTAGCATTGGGCGCGAGGCCGCCTTCCAGAATTTCATCCCAGCCAATTATTTGCCGGCCTTTACTGTTTAGGTATTTTTCCATTCGGGTGATGAAATAACTTTGAAGCTCATACTCATCCTTAAGTCCTTTGCTTTTAATCAAATTCTGACAGTTGTTACAATTTTTCCATCGGGTTTTTGGGGCTTCATCCCCACCAATATGGATATATTCACTGGGGAAAAGTTCCAATACTTCATCTAATACCCCTTCCAAAAAAGCAAAAGTTTCTTCTTTGGGGCAATAAATATCTTCAAAAACGCCCCAAAGTTTAGCCACTCCGGGGTTTTCACCGGTACAACCCAAATGCGGATAGGCGGCAATGGCTGCTTGAGAATGACCGGGCATCTCTATTTCGGGAATAACAGTAATGTGCCTTGCAGTAGCATATGCCACAATTTCCTTGACCTCTTCCTGAGTATAATATCCTCCATATCTTTTTCCATCAAATTGGTGTGGCAAATCATTATAATGACCAATGAGCGTTTCATCTCGCCAAGCCGCCACCTCCTGTAATTTTGGATATTTTTTAATTTCTATGCGCCAGCCTTGGTCTTCGGTCAAATGCCAGTGAAATGTGTTCATTTTTAACAATGCCAGCATATCGATGTATTTTTTAATAAACTCCACCGAAAAAAAATGGCGACCCACATCCAGATGCATGCCGCGGTATGCAAAAACCGGCGCGTCTTCAATGGTTTGCGCCTGCAAATTAATTTTGTCGCCTTTGAAGCTTTTATTTTCCAGAGCTTCGGGCAAAAGTTGTCTCAGAGTTTGAACAGCATAAAAAGCACCTGCGTCGTTACTTGCAGTGATGATTATGCTATTATCTGAAATCTCAAGTTTGTAGCCTTCATTAGAAGCAATGGTCTCATCTATCTGAAAAACAATTTTTGAACCGGTTGCGTTTTCGCGAATCTTGTCAGCCAACTGGCTGAATCGAATGGTACTACCTTCTTCTATAAATCGCTTTAAAAACGCCACTGAAAATTCAAAAGCATCATCGGCTACTATTTGAGTTTGGGACGATAAGGTAAAATATCCGTCGTACAACACTTGTGATTGAGGTTGGGGAATTATTAACGAATTGAGTGTTTGCGGGGTCTCCTTAGTGCAATTTAAAAATAAAAAAAGGCTAAATATAAGTGAAATCTTCAATCGCATTTTTTACTATATTGTTTGGCTAAAAATAACAAACATTTATGAGGCTTCTCAACCTAACATCTCTTTTTGTTCTAATATTTTTACTTTTTAGCTGTAAACAACCCCTAGATGTAAGTCCGGCAGTAAAAAATGCGCCGTTGGTCAGTTATGTCAACCCCTTTATAGGTACTGACGGTACAGGGCACACCTTTCCCGGAGCCACTTTACCTTTTGGAATGATGCAACTCAGCCCCGATACTCGAGTAGATGGCAGTTGGGAAGGCTGCAGCGGCTACCATTACAGCGATACATACATTTACGGTTTTTCACATACCCACCTGAGCGGTACCGGGGTTTCAGACTATGGCGATATACTGGTAATGCCTGCCGGCAAAATTATCTTTAATAACGGCTTTGATGGTAAAAAAGGCTACAGAAAATCTTTTTCACACGAGAATGAAACAGCTACCGCCGGTTATTACTCAGTACATTTGGATTCAATTGATGTAAAAGTTGAACTCACAGTTTCATACCGAAGCGGGAAACACCGATACACTTTCCCCGAAGGCCAAAAACAAATTTTGATTATCGATCTAGAACATCGTGATATGGTTTTGGATTCAAAACTCAATTTACTTTCAGACACTGAAATTTCAGGGTACCGTCACTCTAAAGCCTGGGCAGAAGACCAAAGACTTTTTTTTGATGCCCAATTTTCAAAACCTTATACAAAAGTCACTTTTCACGAAGACAATTCCTCAGGCAAAAAAGTGATTGCAGCGTTTGAATTTGATGAAACCACTGGCCCCACCATTGAACTTGATATCGCCATTTCCCCGGTAGATGAAGCCGGTGCCAGAAAAAACAGAATGGCCGAAATAGAAGGCAAATCCTTTGAAGACATCAAAACCGAAGCCGAAAACAACTGGGAAAAACAACTTGAAAAAATAGTCATTGAAACTCCAGGTTACGATAACAAAGTGATTTTTTACACCGCGATGTACCACACAATGATTGCTCCAAATCTCTATCAGGATGTGGACGGTCGCTACCGCGGAATGGATTTAGAAATTCACCAAACAAACGATTTTGACTACTATACCGTGTTTTCTCTTTGGGATACATACAGAGCTGTACACCCCTTATACACAATCATTGAGCAGGAACGCACCAATGACTTTATCAATACGTTTCTCGCAAAATATGACGAAGGTGGAATCATGCCCATTTGGGATTTGGCAGGAAATTACACCCATTGTATGATTGGCTATCACGCTGTTCCTGTGATTGCCGATGCATACCTGAAAGGCATTGATGGCTTTGATGCCCAAAAAGCCTTTGAAGCAATGAAACACAGCGCAATGCAAGACAAGCTGGGGCTTGAAGCCTATAAAAAACTCGGTTTTATTCCTATGGAAGAAGAAAGTGAATCGGTTTCAAAAACACTGGAATATGCCTATGACGACTGGACCATAGCTCAAATGGCAAAAGCACTTGGCAAAACCGAAGATTATAAGCTGTTTACCGAGCGGGCGCAATACTACAAAAATGTGTTTGACCCCGAAACCCAATTTATGCGCGCCCGTTTTCGCAATACCTGGTTTTCACCATTCGACCCTTATGAAGTCAATTCCAATTACACAGAAGCCAATGCCTGGCAGTACAGTTTATACACGCCACAAGATTTTTCAGGCTTGATGAATTTAATGGGCGGAAAAGAACAACTGGAGCAATACCTCGACAATCTTTTTACAGCAGAAGACAAAACTTCAGGAAGGCACCAGGTGGATATTACAGGACTCATCGGGCAGTATGCACACGGCAACGAGCCAAGTCATCATATGGCATACATCTATAATTTTGTCAACAAACCACACAAAACCCAGGAACGCATCAGGCAGATTCTCACCGAGCAATATGCCAACGATCCTGATGGAATTTCAGGCAATGAAGATTGCGGGCAAATGAGTGCTTGGTACATTTTCAGTTCGTTGGGCTTTTATCCGGTAACACCCGGAAGTAATGAGTATATTATAGTGGCGCCCCTTTTTGACAAAGCCACCATTTATCTGGAAAACGGAAAAACGTTTACAGTTGTTGCTGAAAACAACAACCCTGAAAATCTGTATGTTTCATCAGTTGCTTTAAATGGGAAACTTCACAACAAGTCATTTATCAATCATCAAGACATTGTCAACGGTGGCACGATGGTCTTTAAAATGACTAACAAACCTAGTGACTGGGGTACACAAGATGAACACATTCCGGTTACTAAAATCACAGAGCACCTCATCATTCCTTCTCCATTTATTGCTCAGGGCGAAGTGGCATTCAAAGAATCGACGGAAGTTGTTTTGGCTTGCGCCGAAAAAAACGCCGCTATCTTTTTCCGTGTAAACGGAAGCGATTTTAAATTGTATGAAAACCCTTTCCCAATTTCTGAAGACACCGAACTTACTATTTACAGCGAAAAAAATGGTATCAAAAGCGCAGAAATTTCAACCCGTTTTTACAAAATGGATCCTGATTTGAGTATCACTTTGGGTACTGAATATGCCAACCAATACAACGGTGGAGGACCCGATGCCCTCATAGACGGATTACGAGGTACCCGCGATTTTAGAACCGGTGCCTGGCAAGGCTATCAGGATACAGACCTCATTGCCACGCTAGACAGAGGCAGCAAAAAACCCTTAAACACTGTGAGCATCAATTTCCTGATTGACCAACGCAGTTGGATATTTTATCCCACCGAAGTCAGTTTATACATTTCAGAAAATGGTACAGATTTTACTTTATATGAAACCATAGTCCTAGATGCAGATACACCAAACGACCAAACCGAAATAAAAGCCCTAAACTTTAACCTGAAAGGGAAGCCCATTCAATTTTTGAGAATCACCGCCAAAAATTTTGGGGATTTACCGGAATGGCATTTGGGCGCACCATTTAAAGGCAAAGCGTGGTTGTTTACTGACGAAATTGAATTAAAATAACCAAATTATGGATAGAAGAAAATTCATTCAAAACACTGCCATCTCAGGTATAGGTATAACGGCAGGGGTTGCGGCATTGGCTTGTGCAAACACAACAAATGACACAAAAGAAACTGCTGTTAAAAATGATCCTGTAAAAGGAATTTTTCCCATCGTCATTGCCACCTGGGATGTAAAAGAAGCAACTGCAAAAGCTTGGGAAGTGATGCAAAATGGAGGCAGTTCACTTGACGCTATTGAACAGGGCTGCAAAGTTGAAGAAGCCAATGCAGAAGGGCAATCGGTGGGTATTGGCGGATTGCCGGATAGAGACGGTAATGTCACGCTCGATGCCTGTATAATGAATGCAGCCGGTGATTATGGTGCTGTAGTTTATTTACAAAATATTCTTCATCCCATTTCGGTAGCCCGAAAAGTAATGGAAGAAACTCCTCACGTCCTGCTAGCGGGTAAAGGAGCAGAACAATTTGCGTTGGAACAGGGGTTTGAAAAAGTAAATTTACTTACAGAAAAATCAAAAAAAGCTTGGGAAGAATGGAAAATCACTTCAGAATACAAACCTATAATCAATATTGAAAATCACGACACCATCGGGATGCTGGCCATTGATGAAAAAGGAGAAATCTCCGGGGGTTGTACCACCAGCGGACTTGCCTATAAAATGGCAGGTCGTGTGGGTGATTCACCCATTATTGGTTCTGGGTTGTTTGTTGATAATGAAGTGGGAGCAGCTACCGCAACAGGTCTGGGCGAAGAGGTGCTGAAAACTGTGGGCAGTTTTTTAATCGTGGAATTGATGCGACAAGGAAAAAGTCCGCAAGAAGCTTGTGAAGAAGC
>DAINOA010000129.1:0-5144 GCA_036735625.1 Planktosalinus sp.
GGCACTTTTAGCGAATTTAGAAATCCTTTGGGTTCCGGTTTATCAGCCAGTGCCGGACCCGCAACACTACCCGCCGAACCCGAGCATGTAGTTCCCACCCTGCGTTTTCAAGTGGAAATTAACGATTTGTATGTTAGGGAAATGGTGATGATGTTCAATCCGGAAACAACCAAAGGCAAAGACAGAGGCTGGGATGGTATGCATCCCAGATTAATAACCAGTGGTGATGCTTTCTGGAAACTGGAAGATGAAACAAAACCTATGTCATTCAAACACGTCCTTTTGACGAATATGACGTGATTCCACTTGGTTTGAGAGTGCGAAACGGTACTACAAACTTTATTGTCAAACTTTCTGAATCGCATAACTTCAATAACAATATGTATTTGTTTGACCTGGTCAACAATTCATACCAGCGTTTGGATTCAGACAATAAAGCCATGATAAACCACAATGGCACCGAAGGTAACATCGAAGACCGCTACTTTATCGTCTTTAGAAGAGGAATTCAGGATGGCCAAATACCAAACAAAATTGCTGAAATGAATATTGATTTCTTCCAGAACAACAGACTTTCGCAACTGGAAGTCTTCAATCCGGAGACCATTGATATCAAATCGGCTTCTGTGTTTGATATGGCAGGTAAATTAATGATTCACGAAAAGAATTTAGGAAAACATAACACCTATACTTTCTCAACTGCCAATTTAAGCAGTGGTGTATATCTTGTAAAACTGGTTACTCAAGATGATATCATCGTAGATTATAAAGTAACCGTTCACAACAAAAACTAAGAAAACTCATTTTTCAATATATATTGAAGCCACTCCCTGGAGTGGCTTCTTCATTTTCTGTTGATTTTAAATTCCGTAAAAAATAATTCCCTATCTTTAACTAACTAATTTAAAACTATTTAACCAATGGAAAATCAAAACAATCAAGTCATGTCAGTTAAAGACTGGTTTATTACCGTCTTTGTTGCAGCCATTCCTCTAGTGGGATTAATTATGTTATTTGTATGGGCTTTTGGTAGCTCGACAAATCCTACCAGAACAAACTGGGCAAAAGCACTTTTACTTTGGTATGCAATTATTTTTGTTCTTTACATTCTTATTGTTGTTGTTTTTGGAGCAGCATTTCTCACCGGAATGGGTGATATGGATATGAATTATTAATTCAATTTTTGAGAGGCTTTCATAAAAGTCGTGTTTTGCCACAAAGACACAAGGACACAAAGTATCACGAAAAGCTAGTATTTATTAATTAAAACTTAGTGATTCTTTGAGCCTTTGAGCCTTCGTGGCATTTTTCTTTTCACTTACTTTTAGAAGCCTCTTTTACTTTTCAAACTGTTTGAGTGTTTTTGTTATGATAGATACACAATCGAGCAGTTGTTCTTCATTCATCACTAGTGGCGGTGCAAACCTGATGATATTCCCGTGAGTGGGTTTTGCCAAAAGACCGTTGTCACGCAAAGACATACAAATATCCCAGGCTGTAGAACTATCCTGTGAATCATTAATCACAATCGCATTTAAAAGTCCGCGCCCTCTTACCAATTTAACGATTGTACTGTTTTCAACATATTTATTGAGTTCAGTTCTAAAAAGCTTGCCTAAAGATCGGGCATTTTGCGCCAGGTTTTCCTCTCTTACAACTTCAAGTGCTGCCATACCCACAGCAGCTGCAACTGGATTTCCACCAAAAGTAGAACCGTGTTGACCCGGCTTGATTACATTCATAATGTGATTATCTGCCAATACCGCCGAAACAGGATAAGCACCACCTGAAAGCGCTTTTCCAAGGATTAATATATCTGGACGACTGTATGTTGATTGGCGTTCACAGTGGTTTTCACAACTACAGTTACCACAAACGGCTAATAAAGAGCCTGTTCTGGCAATTCCGGTTTGGATTTCATCTGCCATAAAGAGCACATTATGCTTGTTACAAAGTGCCTTAACGTTGCTCATATAATCCTCTGCAGGTGTATAGACGCCAGCTTCACCTTGTATGGGTTCAATGAGAAAACCGGCAATGTTTTTACTGCTAGTGATGGCATTTTCTAGTGCGGTGATATCATCATAGGGGATTTTAATAAATCCGGGAGTAAAGGGCCCGAAATTTTTTCGGGCATTTTCATCGTTTGAAAAGGAAATGACCGTGGTGGTTCTTCCGTGAAAATTATTGTTTGCAACGATAATTTGCGCTTTGGTTTCTTCCACGCCTTTGACTTCATAGGCCCATTTTCTGGCAATTTTTATGGCGGTTTCAACGGCTTCTGCACCTGTGTTCATTGGTAATACCTTGTCAAACTGAAAATAATCTGTGATGTATTTTTCAAAACGCCCCAGCATATCATTGTGAAACGCTCTTGAAGTTAACGTAAGCGTTTCCGCTTGACGAGACATAGCATTGACAATTTTAGGATGACAATGGCCTTGATTTACTGCCGAGTAAGCTGATAAAAAATCATAATATTTTTTTCCTTCAACATCCCAAACGTGCACACCTTCCCCTTTACTTAATACTACCGGAAGCGGGTGGTAGTTATGAGCACCATGTTTGTCTTCTAAATCAATTGCTTGTTGTGATGTGATTTTGTCTAAAGTAAGCATAGATCAAATTTTAAAAGTTTAATAAAAAGTAATTCCTGCTTGGCTGTTTTGTGGAGAGAAATCATCCTTGAACTACAAAAATAGCTATAATCCGGCAAATTAAATAAAGAATCTTAAAATATTGCGCAATGTCATTTTTAAGCTTTCGCGAAAAGCTTATTTTTGAAAATAAATTTAATAAAATGTCAGATTCCAGAGGCTATTCCTTAAAACAAATTGCAAAGTACCCATTCATCTATGCACGAAATACAAAAATTGGAATCTTTTTATTGTGTATTACCATCGCCACCGGATTAACCTTTTTTCTTGGTGATGATGACTTTGTGAGAACACAATATATAGTACTGTTTTTATTGTTTTTCTCTATGTTACTTTGGTTTACAGAAGCCATACCTCCCTTTGCTGTGGGTATTTTTATTGTGGGATATCTCATCTTCTTTATGGGACGGGAAGGCACAATGGATGTGCAGCAATATGTACAAACCTGGTCTGATGGGGTTATTTGGTTGTTTTTAGGAGGCTTTTTTCTGGCGGAAGCAATGAGAAAAACAAGGCTCGATATCAGGTTACTTATTATTACAGCTCCACGGTTTGGTGACAAAGCAAAATACATCATCCTGGGGCTTATGTTTGTAACCGCTATTTTATCAATGGTGATGAGCAATACGGCCACCACGGCTATGATGTTGGCAACGGTAACGCCTCTGTTTTCTAAAATTGACAACAAAGCCCTTCAAAAAGCATTTTTACTGGGTATTCCCACTGCCGCAGCCATTGGCGGAATGGGAACCATAATTGGTTCAGCTCCAAATGCCATTGCCGTGGGTGCACTGGAGGCTATTGGAATAAAAATCAGTTTCCTTCAATGGATGAGTGTGGGTGTACCGGTAGCACTTCTTCTCACTTTTATGACGTGGAAGCTGCTGTTGAACAAATACAAATTGGGTGAACTCAAATTATCCACAGATTTTATCAAAGATCTCGAACGCAAAAAAGACCACAAAAAAGAAGAAAAACTTCAAAAACGCATTGTACTTATTGTTTTAACACTCACGATTTTTCTTTGGCTTACTTCACAATGGACAGGCATTCCTGTAGCGGCTGTTTCAGGAATTCCCATTGTTGCATTGACGATGATGGGCATCATTGATGCTGATGACGTTAGAAAACTCCCCTGGGATACCTTAATGCTCGTTGCCGGTGGTCTTGCATTGGGAATTGCGTTACAGGAACAAGAACTGGCGCTGTATTTTATTTCAAAGATAACCGTTTTTGATTTTAATGTGTATTTACTATTAGTGCTCTTTAGTTTGCTCACTGTGGCTTTGTCCAATTTTATGAGCAATACCGCCGCGACCACTATTTTAGTGCCGGTTGCGATTTCGCTTATTAGTATTTACGGTGATGTGAATCCTGTTTTATTTACAATGGTCATTGGACTAAGTGCTTCTTGTGCTTTGCTCCTGCCGGTTTCCACACCACCCAATGCCATTGTTTACAGCACGGGGCTCGTTGAGCAATCAGAATTTAGACTTGGTGGCTTTTTTGTAGGACTAGCCGGCCCGCTTGTTATTATTTTTTGGACCTTACTACTTAACTTTCTTTTTTTCTAAATTGAATGAAATTGGTGTTGAAATAAACTAAAAATCTAAGTCAAACCCTTATTTTTGCCCTATGGCAAGAAAAAATAACAGAAGACAGATTTTTGAAAATATAGCCGTCATTGACGCCGGCGCAAATGGAAAAAGTATTGCAAAAGCTCCGGACGGAAAAATAATTTTTCTTGGAAATGCCATTCCCGGTGATGTCGTGGATGTACAAACCACTAAAAAAAGAAGTTCTTATTATGAAGGTGAAGCCATCGCTTTTCACGAGCTTTCAGAAAGAAGAACTACCCCTAAATGTGTTCACTTTGGCGTTTGCGGTGGATGCAAATGGCAAAATATGAAGTATGAAGATCAGCTTTTTTACAAGCAAAAAGAAGTCGAAAACAATCTGAAACGTATTGGAAAAATAGACCTTCCTGAAATCTCTCCTATTTTGGGCTCAATAAAACAATACTATTACCGCAATAAAATGGAATTTTCCTTTTCAGACAGTAGGTGGTTAACACTTGAAGAAATCAACAGCAATACGGAAATCACAAACAAAAATGCTTTGGGTTTTCACATTCCCGGAATGTGGGATAAAATTCTAGATTTGAAAGAGTGCCATCTTCAGGGGGAGCCCTCAAACAGCATCAGGCTGGCGGTAAGAGACTTTGCTGTACAAAACAACCTTCCCTTCTTTAACACCCGCAATCAGAAAGGATTTTTGCGTACTTTGATGATTCGAACTAGTACTACAGGCGAGGTCATGGTGTTGATACAGTTTTATGAAGAACGTAAAACACAGCGAGAATTATTGTTAAATTTTATTGCTGAAAAATTTCCGGAAGTGACTTCCCTCCTTTATGTTATCAATTCCAAAGGAAATGACACACTGTATGATCAAGACATTATTTGCTACAAAGGAAATGACCATATT